>WGFD01000334.1 GCA_015492395.1 Deltaproteobacteria bacterium
GGCCATCCTCCATCATTTCCCTGATGACTTTCTCGCTCTTTTTTGATAATCTCTTCATTGGGTATAATCCTCCTTCTGTTGTTTTTTGGGCCGTCTAAACCCTTGAGGATTATACCCTTTTCCTAATTTACAGAAAAGATATTACAGCATCTTATCGCTGGATTTGGGATAAAGATAGATGATCGTCTTATGATCCGCGATATCAAGATTATCGACGGTCTAAACGGCTATTTCGTCTCAATGCCATCCAAGAAGACACAACAGGGCAAATTTGTGGATATGATACACCCCGTAGACCGTGCCAATCAGAGAGTTCATCGAAGAGACTATATTGACCGCCTATGTGAGGGCCAAGCAGGACGGGACACCACTCAGACGCGCCATGCCACATAGCGGCAAGCGACCCGTCCGTTGTGAACAGCCTTCCCATCCTGCAGTGCGGCGGAACGGGGCACCAAGAAAAATGGGGAGGGTCACCCCCTCCCCAGCTCTTCAAGGCTTTTTGAAAACCGGTCCGTCTCAGGCCGCGTTGGACTTGTATTTCTTACCGGCGTAAGACTCAAGCCCATCTTTCGTAGGTTTCATACCTTCCTCTCCCTTCTTCCAGTTGGCCGGACACACCTCTCCATATGTCTCATTGAATTGGATAGCATCCAGGACCCTCAGCATCTCATCAACATTCCTCCCCAGCGGGAGATCGTTGATGGTCATATGCCTCAGTATACCCGCCTTATCTATTATGAAGAGGCCCCTCAGCGCAATACCCGGCTTTTCCAGGAGAACGCCGTACGCCCTCGAAATGCTTTTATCGAGGTCGGAAACGAGCGGATACCTGAGTTCACCTATGCCACCCTTGTCCTTTGGCAGGTTCCGCCACGCATAGTGTGAAAACTGGCTGTCCACGGAGATACCTATCACCTCGGCATCCCTCTCTTTGAACTCCTCTATCTTGTCATCCAGGGCTATCAACTCCGTCGGGCATACAAATGTAAAGTCAAGTGGATAGAAGACGAGTACCGTATACTTCCCCTTGCCATACTCCTTAAGATTGAGGTCATGGAACGACCCGTCCGGCATAACCGCCTGGGCAGTGAAATCCGGGGCTTCACCCTGTATCCTTGCTTCTGTCATTGTCCTCCTCCTTTTGTAAAGAATTTTACGATTTTTTGATCTACTTGGCCTTTATAAATGTGCCCTTTGCATTGCAACCCGGACACTTCTGGGGCTTGCATCTCCCCTCTTTGGTCGAGCCGCACTCGTTGCACTTCCAGACAGCCATACGGCACCTCCTTTCCTAGTGTTTCTTGTCCTGACAGGACTTGCATATACCATAGAAGTTCACATGGTTGCCCGCTATCCTGAATCTCCTCAATACATATTCGGGTGGCTGCAGGGTCTCGGAGTAGTCCTCGAAGATATCGCCTATCTCGTTGCACTCGGTGCAGACGACGTGGTGGTGAGGCGTCGTATTCGGATCGTAGTGCTTCCTCTCCGGGTCTATCGTAAGCTCCAGGACCTTGCCCCTCTCCTTCAACGCCTGAAGGGTGTTATACACAGTAGCGATAGAGATAGTAGGAAAGTTGGTCTTCACGGCAAGAAAGATATCCTCGGCAGTCGGGTGGTCCGTGTTCCCTTCAAGGAAGTGGAGTATGGCAAGCCTCTGCGGCGTAAGCTTGAAGCCGCTGTCTTTGTATCTCTCTATATACTCATTCATTGCCTGCCTACTCCCACTCTCAAGAATCATAATAACTCTTACCTTAGAACCATTATAAGCATATTACACACCTTGTCAAGCGTTTTTTTATTCTCAGGGATAAAGTGGATCTTTTATATGGCAAAAGGCTGACCGGGCTGTCGGATCACGGATCGCAAACCATTCGGCAAGCTGCAAGGGATACATAGATGGACGGGTAAACCGCACGCAGACAGGCCCGACAGGATATTCATATTATCTACAGCCTCTTGATTATACCGGCGTACAACTCGGGAAGCTTACGGACAAGTTGATCCACTCCTGGGACAACAACGTAGTTCCCCTTGCCGAAGATGTGCGGCAGATACTCGCCGGCATTGTGGTCTACAGTCAGGCAAAATGGGACTACTCCCTTCCTGTCAGCCTCTCTGATCGCCATGCGGGTATCCTCTACGCCGTACTTTCCCTCATACTGGTCTACATCGTTCGGCTTGCCATCGGATATAATGAAGAGCAACCTTATGCCGGACGGCTCCTTTTCAAGCAAGGTGGTTGCATGGCGGATCGCTGGTCCCATCCGTGTATAATGATAAGGGATTATCGCTTCCATACGTCTCTTTATCTTTACGTTGTAAGCTTCATCAAAGTCCTTTACACGGAAAAACCGGCATCGCTTCCTTGTCTTCCCTGAAAATCCATAAATAGCATATCTGTCTCTCAATGTCTGAATGGCCTCGCAAAGTATGATGAGGGCCTCTTTTTCATGATCAATGATCCTCTGGTTTTTGACCCAGGAGTCGGTAGACATGCTCAGATCGACAAGAAAGAGGACGGACAGGTCCCTTTCATTCCTTTTGTACGTAGTAAAGAGCCTGTCATCGGGTTGTTTGCCTGCCCTTAGATCCACCATGGCCTCTACCGCTGCATCAATGTCTATCGACTCTCCCTCAACCTGTTGCCCCACCACCTTAATCGCCGGGGTCAGGGCTTCAAATCTCCGTCTGATCTCCCCGATAAGCCTTCTCTTACCCGCAAGGACCTCATCAACAAAATTTCCACCCTCTTCAACGATAGTCGTCTCTAATACCTTTACGAAACCCTTCCTATAAGCCCTTCTACGATAATCCCACTCCGGGTATACGTATAATCTATATTTAGCCGCCTCTTCTTCAGCTACCGACACATCGTCTGCGTCATGTTCTTTCTCCAGATCGGCGGCAAAGGATGCCGATGTTTTCCTTGAAACCTGGACCGAGGTCAACTCCTCCAACTCATCCGCCTTCCTGAAACTGTCCTCATCCGGATCGTCATCGAAAGGCCTCTGAACATTTACAAACTGTACCCACGAGATAATCTTTTCGTATATATTCAAGGCCAGGCCCTGCTCATTCTTCTTCTCATCAATCCGCTCCCGCCGGGCCATGTAACGGTGAACCTCATCATCACCTCCCCTCTTTGGAGTGCCGGTGTCGCCGTATCTTTCAAGATCTTTCTTATCCTCTGCGAATGTACCGGCAATATCCCTCTTGACCCTGCCAGGCACAAATCTGCCCCATAATGGAAACGGTATCATACCCCTGTACCGCTTCAAAGGGATGCCTTCCCCGGCCCATCCAAGCCTTATCTCTTCCGCGACCTTGATCGCATCCCGGGGGGTGGCGACCCTGTCCAATCCGGGCAGGGTGGATG
This sequence comes from Deltaproteobacteria bacterium, assembly GCA_015492395.1. GTDB lineage: Bacteria > Desulfobacterota > GWC2-55-46 > S146-70 > S146-70 > S146-70. The sequence goes on from WGFD01000334.1 coordinate 3,383, forward strand.
AGAGGGCCTCCTTCAGAAGGGCTTCCACCATCTGTTCAGCCCTATTGGTATGCCTTTCAAGGGGTCTCCGTGCTATAAGACGGGATACTACCTTCCTCCATCGTCCGATAATGCCCGGATACTCTGCAAAGAGAAGAGCCGATATACGGCTATTTTCCACTATCCAGTATATGTCCGCCAGCATGACATCCCCTTCAAGAAACCTGTGGCTCGAAACGGCAACAGTCAGGGATCCCCACCTGATCTGGCCGGCAAGAAAGAAGACAAGAAGCCTGCTCAGATCCTCCTGCGCTTCATCTGTAGGCATGTCGGATATCGATATGGGAAGGTAGATGGTTTCACCGTCACTCCAACCAAATCCGAAGTCGGGCAACAGGGACGGATGGACCATCTTATGCAAAATCGGCCGGTATGGCCTTGGATAGACGTCCCCCTTTATGTCAACCACACGTACTTTCTGTTCGGCCACTACTGAGGCCAGCGTACTGAACCTGGCCAGATGTTCCCGTACTTTAAAAGGCGCGGCACCGGTGTGCCACTCTTTGAGCCGTCTACGGTGCAGTGCCTGCAGGGCCCTGTCTATACCCTTTCCAACCCACTCTTCCATCCCGTAATATCACCCCTCACCCTGAGCTGGAAAAGTAGGCATCTATAAGGTCACCCATTGCTTTCTGAAGTTCTTCGTCGTCAGTAAGCGGTCTGACCAACGATGCCTCGCATGCGGCCTTTGCTGGGAGGCCGTGGTTCATCATTGTAGCGGCATGGACTAAAAGTCTTGTCCCTGGAGGAGTATCAAGACCAAAATCCTCCACCGCTCTCATCTTTTGTCCCAGAGAGACCAGCCGCTCCGCCCTCGATCCATCAAGACCGCTCTCTCTCATCACTATCTCCACTTCGAGGGCCTCTGGCGGGTAGTTCATATCAATGGCCAGAAAACGCTGGCGGGTGCTGGGCTTCAGGTCTTTCAGGATATGCTGGTAGCCGGGATTATAGGATATCACCAACATGAAATTGGCGGGCGCTTCAAGTTCTTCTCCCGTTTTTTCTATTGTAAGGATCCTCCTGTCATCGGCCAGTGGATGGATGATGACCGTAGTATCCTTTCTGGCCTCGACCACCTCGTCAAGATAACATATGCCGCCCATTCTGACCGCCGCAGTTACAGGGCCGTCTACCCAAACCGTTTCGCCACCCTTTATCAGGTAGCGCCCTACAAGGTCGGAGGAGGTCATGTCGTCATGGCATGATACAGTCTGAACGGGAAGACCGAGACGATGGGCCATATGCCTTACAAACCTCGTCTTGCCGCATCCTGTCGGCCCTTTCAACATTACACCCATACGATTTCTATAGGCCGCATCGAAGAGCTCGATCTCATTGCCGACCGGAAGGTAGAAGGGGGAGGGTCCATCCCCTCCTACTTTCGATCTTCCGGTCTCCATCCTTGTAACGGTTTCGGTCATACGCTTTCTTGATGAATTCGACAGACGCTAATCAATACATCCAAATAAGTTACAGCCCGGACGGCCATCAGAATGCCGTTCCGGACTTTGATGGCGTAAAGAAGTGGTACAGGTATACTAACAGTCCTATGGAAAAGGTTCCACCGAAGAAGAGCCTGAGGCCATAGAATAGTTTTATGTACCCCTGGGCCTCCATATATGGCATCGCCAGGACCCTTTGGAGATATACCTGCACTATACCGGCCCCGGTCAGTGATAATGCTATAAACATCATCGAAATGACCATGATCCAGAAGGAAAGCATCTCGGCCTTCTGGGTACCAGGTTGCATATTGCGCATCTTCGGCACAGCGTATGAAGCCATTGCGAGCACGATCATGGCATAGGCGCCGAAGAAGGCCAGGTGCCCGTGGCTCGCCGTTATCTGTGTCCCATGGGTGTAGTAGTTGATCTGTGGAAGTGTATGCATGAATCCCCAGATCCCGGCCCCGAGGAAAGACACTACCGCCGTGCCGACTGTCCAGAGGACGGCCGCCCTGTTCTCAGGTTCCCTGCTCTTCTTGGCAACCATCTTAAACGCAAATGCCACCATCGCCACAAAAGGCGCCACCTCAAAGGCCGAGAAGTACGCGCCCCATGTCTGCCAAAACGCAGGTGTTCCGATCCAGTAATAATGATGCCCCGTCCCTATAAGGCCAGTAAACATAGTGAAACCTATAATGATATAGAGCCACTTTTCGGCGACCTCCCTGTCGATCCCGGTCAGTTTTATGAGAAGGAATGACAGGAATGCGGCCATTATCAACTCCCACACACCTTCTACCCACATATGTACCACCCACCACCAGAAGAACTTATCGACAACCATGTTTGCCGGTTTAAAGAAGGCAAACAGATAGAAGACGGCCAACCCCACGAAGCCACCGAACAGCACTATAGAGATACTGGTCCTCTTCCTGCCCTTGAGCATGGTCATAAGGATATTAAACAGAAACAGTAAGACTACGATGACGATAGCCACCTTTACGCTATCCGGTTGCTCCAGAAACTCCCTTCCATCATGGATCCTGAAAAGGTAACCGACCACAGCGATGACTCCACCTGCGAGAAAAAGCCAGAAGTGCACCAACGCAAGTTTTGTGCTGTATACCTCCCCTTCCACCTCTTCAGGAACCAGGTAGTAAGCCGCCCCCATGAAACCGAAGATAATCCATACAAGAAGAAGGTTGATATGTATCATGCGTGCGATGTTGAACGGCACCGCCGGGAACAGAAAGTCCGGCCATATATACTGTGCGCCGATTATCATGCCGAAAAGCACCTGCCCTGCGAAGAGAAGCAGTGCCGCTATAAAATAAGGATAAGCGACTCTCTGTGATTGGTACTGCATAGTTTTCCTCCTTGGAAAAGATTCTTTCTGAATTAATGCGCCGCTACCCCTCGATATTAGGCGGCCAGTTGTTCGTGTCGATCTCACCCATCCACCTAAAGAACTCCACCAACCCATCGATATCCTTCTCAGAGAGATCGAATTGCGGCATCCTCCTGATGGTCCCCCACCCCTGTACGGCGGCGGTCTGCAGTATGGTCCGCACTACATCCTCGCCGCGTCTCTTGATGACATTTCCCAGTTCAGGCGCATAGTAGGCGCCTTCTCCCAGTAGGGAATGACAGTCTATACAGGCATGCTTCTCCCAGACCTTCTTTCCCCACCTCACCTGCTCCGTGATATTTTCGGGGTGTGTCCTCTTTTGCAGTGTGGGCGACGAAAGTGAGTTATAGGTGAGGATCAGCAAGATCACCGTGAAGACAACCGTTCCGCCGATAAATATATTTTTTGCCGACGACTTTGTCATACCTTCCTCCTTTATGAAGTTTCATACTTTGTCTAGACGAGGCATTCTGCGCAGGCATGCCAAGTATGTATTCCAGGATATTCCCACTTCATTATCAAGAAAATGACTAATGTCATGGTGCAAAAAATCTTTTTTGAGGGAATGATCAAGGATTGGGTGGATGTAAAGATAACACAACATCAGGGTTTAGGAGCTATTATAAGGAGGGGAATGAAATTTACACGAGGTGCCGTTCAGGAAAGGCGAAGGGGAAAATACAACACGGCGGTGATCTCTTGACGAAGCCGTTAATTCAGTACCTGTTCAACCTCCAATCATATGCCTGACAGGTTACTTTTAACTCTTCGGTATTCTCTTCGATAAACTCTCTATCCGCAGGGTCATATAAGTAAGGAGCAATGAACCTCAGTATTTCAGACTGGGTATTTCCGAAGTCCCCGCCGTACCATTTGAATATGCGTGACATCGCGACATGTTTCATCCCCCTGTCGATCCTGATGCCTCCGCCATTCAAGAAGGCCTCTCCTGCGATTGTAAACTCTTTTCCCAGGTTTTCATCCGTGTAGACCTCGATTGGGGGGCACGCAGAGGATGCGCAGACCGGGGCAAAATGTATCCTCGGATCGATCGAATCCACAACATATCCCAGCCTCTTGTCTCTTTCGTTGAAAAACCTGAACAGGGTATTCGGAGGACGCCTGTTATTCCGTAAAACGCCATGCTCGATTTCATCCGGTGTAAAGACCATATCTCCGATCCGATACCGGACACGTCTGAAAAAGTTTCGCACCTCCTTCACGGAGTCTCTTATCCCCATCTCAACCACCCCATGGATAACGATTACATTATAGAGATTAATCCAGAAGGCTATCTTCTCTTCCCTGGTCTTGAGATCGTCAAGTTCCATGTCTTTAAGGCTATAACTCAGCTCAACATAATCTCTGTACACCTCAGAATCCCGCATCCTCTCGTAGGCAACACGGCGCTGTCCTTTATCGATAAAGCCCCCCTGAGGATATTCATAAAGCCTTTTATACATAGCGTCTTAAGTTATTGCGCATAGTTTCCTGAGCGTCTCGTTCGGTTTCCGCCAGGCACC
>WGFD01000335.1 GCA_015492395.1 Deltaproteobacteria bacterium
CACACACCTACCCGGCAAAGGAGATAGATGGTGTCTTGGTGGCCGGTTTTGTCGCTATAGACCTTAAGAAGGCCACATATCCGGAGGCTGCCTATAACTATCTGAATAACATGGGATACAGGATAGATGTGGATGCCCGTAAGGCGAGGGAGTCCATCGACAATCTGGTGGAAGATATAAATCTGACCTTCGACAAGAGGAAGGAGGCTGTCCTCCACTACTTTGACCAGGAACCATGGGACCTCTTTATTGCCACCGTTACTGAGACGGACAGGCTTCACCACTTCATGTGGGACGCACTGGATGATGAGAACCATAAGTACAGCGGCTTCTTTAAGGACTTTTACAGGGAGATAGACGGACTGATAGGCGATATCTACGACAGATGCTCCGGCTTAACGCCAAAACCCAGGTTCATGATGCTCTCGGACCATGGCTTTACCGGCATAGAGCAGGAGGTCTACATAAACTTCTGGCTGAGGGAGAATGGATATCTGGCATTCGAGAATGAACCCGCTAAGTCTACTGAAGATATCGGGTATAATACCAAGGCCTTCGCCCTAGATCCTTCCAGGGTCTATATTAATACCGTTGAAAGATATCCAAATGGCTCTGTGAACAACGGTAGTGAGTATGAAGATATAAGAGAGGAGCTGGCAGACCGGTTGATGGCTACCGGAATAATCCAGTCGGTATATAAAAGAGAGGAGATCTACTCGGGGCCGCTTCTGGATAACGCCCCCGACCTTGTTTTATTATCCAAGGCGGGCTACGACCTGAAGGGGGCCATCTCAAAGGATGTATTCATGGCAAAAGACAAGCTTCGGGGTATGCATACCCATGACGATGCGATGTTCTTTGTCAATGAAGCCATTGAGCGTGAAGGCAGGTTGAAGATCAGTGATATAGCACGTTTTGTATCGCAGGTATTGAAGTGAAAGGATCCATGCTTAAAAAGTCTTTTCTGACAACACAGCTTCCTACGGCACGATCTGCCGGGGAGACGCGGCAACTTACCAGTGGGGAGATTCCGCCTATTGTTGCTACGAAGGTGAGGAAGGCCGTCTTGCTCGCCGGTGGCGAGAGAGTAAGCCTTATGCCGATCACCCGATACTATCCCGCGATGATGTTTCCCGTCTTGAACAGGACTATAATAGAGTACAGTATAGACTACCTCAAGAGAAAGGGTGTGGATAATGTTATTATCACACTCTCGGAAAAGGCCGATACGGCATACCTGGAGGATCTGAAGCTAAGAGAGAAAGATATAACGATACACATCCACATGGAAACCAAACCAAGGGGGCCGGCCGGGATACTGACCGATGTGGCGGACCTGTTGGATGGCCAGCCATTTCTTGTAGTAAACAGCAGCCTCTATCTGGGTGAGATAGATCTAGATGGCATGATCGGCTTTCACGCCGCCAGGAAGGCTGTGATTACTTCGGGTATAAGGCGTATTGCGCGTAGAAGACCACCCATAGAGTCCGTGAGGGTGTCACATGAAGGGCGTATAGACGATATACACATTATTCACCACTCAAGTGACAAGAGGTCTCCATGGGTATCGTCAGGTATATATGTATTTTCACCCAAGGTATTAGAATTTATAGACTCAAAGGGGTACTTTGACATCAAGGAGCAGCTTCTTCCGGCACTGAAAGCGGCCGGACAGCCGGTTTATGCATACGAGATAAAGGGTTACCATAAGAGTATAAATAGCCTGAATGACTATATAGGGATCCACAGGGACTTGCTGGATATGCCGGATACCAGCACAATTGCGAATAAAAAGGAGATCGGGGAGAAGATCTGGGTTGGGGACGGTGTCGACATATCTCCAGACGCGTATATGATGGGTCCTGTTATCATAGGAGACAGGTGCACAATCGCCGGTGGGGCCCAGATCGTAGGACCCGCGGTAATAGGTGATGACTGCAAGATATCCAGCGGTTCGATTGTGAGGGAGAGCATCTTATGGAACGGCGTGATTTTGCAGAAGAGGGCACGGGTGGATTACTGCATAGCCGGAGAGAATTTAGTGGTCTTGGAAGATGAGAGGCTGAAGAATGCCGTCTTGACGGAGAACCTGAGCACGGGTGATATCAATATAATCCCACGTGACTACTACAGGCCTACCGTAATACCAAATGGGAATCAGACTCACTTTGTTACTAGTGCGCGTTACGGGCTCTTCAACATGATTAAGAGGGCAATGGATATATTTGTCTCACTAATAGGACTCTTCTTCTCCTTGCCGCTCTTTTTCCTGATCGCCGTTGCGATCAAAGCGGACTCTTCGGGTCCAGTATTCTTCAAGCAGAAGAGGTGCGGCAAGAACGGGAAGGAGTTTACGATGATCAAGTTCAGGACCATGGTTCAAGACGCCCCGGGATTGCAAAATAAGCTTAGCGCCAATAAGGATGTAGACGGTCCGGTCTTCAAGATGAAGAGTGATCCTCGTATCACGCGTATCGGCAGGATACTGCGCAAGACGAGCCTGGATGAACTCCCCCAGCTCTTCAATGTCCTCAAAGGTGAGATGAGTCTCGTTGGTCCCAGGCCCCTCGTAATGAGTGAGATGAAGTGCAGCCCCAATTGGAGGGAAGTCCGTTTGAAGGTGAAGCCAGGGATAACCGGACTTTGGCAGATACAGGGCAGGAGTGAGGCGCCGTTCCATGATTGGATACGGTACGATATATACTATGTCAAGCACCAGTCGATATTCCTGGATTTGAAGATACTTATCAAGACAATCAAGGTCGTGGTTAAGCTGGTCGGCGCTGTGTGATATTCAGTCCTTCAGTGACCGTATAGATTGATGATGTTAGAACTTCGGATTGTACTGGGTTAGTTGCCGGAAATACCATTCTCGGAGACGGACTATGCATATAAATAAGAAGTATGTTTTGTTGATTATGATTATGGGTCTTTTCGCGGCATCCTGCGCAGGCCCCAAGATCACTATAGAAAACGATACCGTATACGAACAGCCGGTCGAGGTGGTTCAGAGCGAGTATCTGATAGGTCCCGGTGATAAGATCGAGCTCATGTACCATATCTTGGAAAGTCCGGTTGACAGGGAGTACACACTTAATGTTGGAGATGTCGTAAAGGTCGAGTTCTATAGCCACCCCGATATGAACAGACAGGTTGCCATCCGGCCTGACGGTAATATCACACTGCCGCTGAAAGGAGACATCTTTGCGTTGGGGCTTACGCCGGCCGAGTTGAGCGAGACCATAGAGGAGTTTTATGGAGATACACTCAGGGAACCGATGGTCACAGTTACTTTGATAGACTTTAACGTCGCGATCAGGGAGTTGAAGAATGAGATAACCTCACTCTCGAGAGGGCAGAGCAAGATCGTCACGGTCCGCCCCGACGGCTTTGTCAACTTTCCGCTTATAGATGATATAAAGGCGGCCGGTTTGACACTTACGGAGCTGAAGTCCAGGGTGGAAACAAGGTACAAGGAGATAAACAGCAGTCTGTCCGTATCCCTTCTGCTGGAAGAGATGAGGAGCAACGTGGCCTACATCATGGGAGAGGTAAAGAATCCGGGTATGTATCTCATGGAAAGGCCTGTTTCTATAACTCAACTCTTGGCCGAGGCCGGTGGGGAACTGTATACCGCCGAATTGAGCACCATCATAGTAATTAGCAGGAGGAGGGATGGGAGACCCATGGGGAGGCTGGTAAACTTGGACAGGGCGATAGGGGAGGCAAACATAGGGAATGACATACTACTCAGGCAGTATGACGTCGTTTATGTCCCGAGAACGGCTATTACTAAAGCGGATATCTTCATAGAACAGTATATAAACAGGTTGATCCCCAATGTCTTCAGGGGGGCCGGCGTTACTTTCGGTTATGATCTCCACCGCGAAAGACCGGAAGACTAGGCTTTACCAGTCAGGATCTGCTAATGCACGCAGTCGCGTGATCTACAATGTTTAATGACTGAGAGGATAATATGTCACTAAAAACGCTGCATTCCACTAAGGACTTCTTCAGGGTCTGGTTTACGTGGAAGGTACAGGCCATCGCCGTCTTCTTGATCATAGTCGGCGTTGTTATGGCCTTCTCCTATATCTATACCCCTGTCTACGTCAGTACTGCGAAGATATTACTTCTCCCAAGAACGAGTGAGGGAGCAATCATATCTGCCGGTAAGGATGAAACGCGCGTTTCGTCGGTATCGGTGCAGGATATAAATACAGAGATAGAACTTTTGACGAGCTATGAAGTACTCGCCGACACCGTGCGTTCGTTTATGAAAAAGGACGGTGGTGGCGGTGGAGGAGGCGGCGTCGGCTTGAGGGCTAAGAATAAAGAGTGGTATAAGAGGGCAATGGATCAGGTGAAGTACTATATCAACAAAGTACTGCTATTTTTGCGGTTGAAACAGAAGGTATCCGCGTTCGACGCGAACGTGGCCTTGTTGTCCAATTCGCTGGAGGTTGAGCCTATAGCGGTATCCAATATTATACTGGTCTCACTCGAGGCGGAGATACCCAAGGCGGCTACCGTAGTGCTGAACAGGCTGCTGGAGACCTACATTGCGCACCACAATAAGGTGTATACAAAGGAAGAGGGCGTCCAGTTCTTTGATGAGCAGGCATCGAAGTACGGCGAAAGGCTTGAAGCAGCGGAGGCCAGGCTCAAGCAGTTCCAGAAAAAGTGGAATATTGTAGACCTGCAGAGTCAGAAGAGCTCGAATATTGAATTGATTGCCGAACTCAAGAAGGAGTTGACCAATCTTGCCATCTCGTATGCCGCGATGCAGAATGGGTTGGATGTATTGCACAAGATCTTGAAGGCGGACGGCCCTGACTTCCTGATAACCAGGGAGATGAGAACTATTCCTTCGGTAGTAGAGCTGGAGAAGAGTATCGTCCCGCTATTGGACAAGCGCAGCGAGATAGCAAGCAGCTTCACGCCGTCTAGCAGGGAGTACAGGGATATCGATATGCAGATCGACGCGCTTAGGGATGAGATACGCAATGAAGCAAGGAGGGCCATCAAGACGGAAGAACTGGAGCTGAATACGCTGAAGGTGAGGATTGAATCCCTTCAAGAGAGGATCAAGAAGCTGCAGGAGGAGACCAGCGCGCTTAACCAGGCGGAAAAGACGCTTGAAGCATTGGAGAGGGATGTGGACCTCCTTGAAAAGAACTACAAGCTATATGCGTCCAAAACGGAGGATGCCAAGATATACAGGGAAAGACTCAAGCTTGATCTGGCCAATATCAGTATAGCCAACAGGGCTTCCATTCCTGTCAAACCCTCATTTCCCAACAGGATGTTGATGCTGATTCTTTCAATATTTCTTGGCACATTCGCGGCCCTTGGGACACCCTTTATAATGGAATTCCTGGATCGCACCTTCAAGATACCCGAAGATATAGATGATATCCTGTCGTTACCGGTCATTTGTACCCTGTCGGAAAGAGAGAAGAAGTAGAGGACCTGGTATTTAGCATGTATACTGCGTACTATAATCTTACGAGAAAGCCCTTTGAAAACAGTCCGGATCCTTCCTTTCTGTTCCTTGGCGATAACCATAGAGAGGTGTTGGCTTCGCTGGTGTATGGTATCGAAGCCGGCAAGGGCTTTATTCTGGTTGCGGGGGATGTCGGTACCGGAAAGACGACATTGATCCATGCGCTCTTGAGAGAATTAAATAACAAGCATCTTGTCATTCATATCATAAATCCCCTATCCGCCTTCAACGATCTTCTCCACCACCTTGCGAAGAAGCTGGATATTCAGGTGGAGTCGAAGAGCAACATCGAGTTGATCGAGGCCATTCATGGAAGGCTCGAACTGCTGGACAGGACCGGCAGGAGGTGCGTTGTTATTATTGATGAGGCTCATCTCCTGAACGAAGATTCACTTGAAGAGCTTAGACTCTTATCGAATATCGAGTGTGAAGAGCGAAAATTGATACAGATTGTTCTCGTTGGGCAGATTGAACTGTACAAGACCCTTCACAGGGACTCATTGAGGCAGCTCCGGCAAAGGATAGTCATAAACCGCATACTTGAGCCTCTCGGCAGGAAGGAGACCGCAGGCTATATAAACCACCGGCTTAATATGGTCGGCAGAGGAAGCAAGATATTCAACAGCAGGGCTCTCCTTCGTATATGGCGGACCAGCAGGGGTATTCCAAGGGTTATCAATCAGCTTTGTGATAATGCCTTGGTAGTCGGTTTCGCCCTCGATGCCCGGGTGATCGGACCAAAGATAGTAAAAGAAGTTATCAGGGACATGAATAACGGCAGCGAGTATTTGAGGAGACAGAGAGGTCCTTTGGGCGGTATGAGGCGGTACGGCTACGCCGCCATCTTTATGATATTAATATCGTCTCTTATGGCAAAGCTATACCTGCCTGGCTTGTCGGTAGCACCGGAAGAGGGTCATGGAGTTCCGGTAGCGGGCCGGATGGTATCCGGTACAGCTGAGATACCGCAAGCGGCAAGTCACCGTGATAATTTGCAACAGGAAGGATCTGCCGGCTGGCTTACGGAGGATGGGTACAGTGAGGATAATAAGTTGCCCGGAACGGATCTCCACTTGAAAGGGGTTATGCCGGGTAGTATATCTCTGGGAGAAGAAACTTTAACGCCGGTCGCACTAAGCTATGGTAAGCCCGAAGATGGTACAAGAGTGGAGGACAAGACCGCTTCACTTTCAGTGAGCGAAGGGATCGAAAGACATATTGTAAGGCCTGGGGATACATTTGATGGTGAAAATGACGCCTTCTCCTCTGTTAAGAAGACGGTGAATCCCGGGGAGTATTTGCTTAAACTGTCCCAAAAGACCTATGGAGTTTCAAACGATACGGTCATAGATCTGATACACATGGCGAATCCTGAACTACGGGATGTTGATGTCATATTCCCTGAACAAAAGGTTGTCTTTCCTCAAATTAAGCGGCAGAACCTCATAGTTTCGGACGGAGATGGGAACTTTTATATACATTATGCGTCCTTTTACGCGTTAAGCGATGCGCATGAGCAGATGCGTTCACTCAAGGGTGGTAAACATAAGACGTTCTTGATCACGGCAATGCAGGGGGAGAACCTTGTACACAGGATCTATCTGGGTCTCTTTAGTGATTACGAAGAAG
>WGFD01000336.1 GCA_015492395.1 Deltaproteobacteria bacterium
AAAGAATAACGTGTCTATGGAGGAGGCGCTGGCCGCGTCGAAGAGGTTTTCCGAGCTTTCTAAAGAACTTAAGGACGTAGTGGCGAGATTCAGGCTTTACGAAGAGGTCAAGAAGGACGAAGGAAGGTTACTTTCAGAAGGAGTAGTCCTGGAAGATATGTCGTGATGGGCGGTGATAGGATAGTCCTTGATATCCGTGGAGAGAGATTTGCCGTTGATGCTCATTTGGTCGAATATATCCTCGATGTAGACCACTTCTCGCTTATCCCATGCCCCCCGCAAATCATAAAGGGGGCTATTTCACACCGTAACAATATTATCGTCATAGTCAATCTGGCCAAATTGCTGTCACTTGAAGATATAGAAGAGGTGCCTGGGAGGGTTGTGGTGATCGGAGCGGAGGCGGGGCTTGTCGGTCTGTATGCCGGAAAGGCCTGCGTGTCTTCCATTTGGGGTGAGGAGTGTAGTGAGATGGCTTTCCTGGATGGAGGTTATGATTTTGTAGTAGGTACAATAAATCCTATGAAGGAAAACATCAAACTCTTGGATTGTAACGCAATAGCGGCTATGGCCGTAAAGGCGCTGTCTAAAAAGGCGCCTATTCCCTGAAACTCTCCGATGGATCTGTCCAAATATAAGAGCCTGTATGTACTGGAGGTTGGTGAGCACCTTAAGGATATAGAGGCCGCGCTCCTGTCTCTTGAAGAGGGTCAACCGCGTCCGGAAGTAGTTGCCATGCTCTTCAGACACTTCCATTCCATAAAGGGCATGTCTGCATCGATGGGATACGGGGTGATTTCAAAGGTCGCCCATGAAATAGAAGAGGTTCTGGATGGGTTCAGGAATAGAGGCGAATGGCCTAAGGGTGGTGACCTTGACCTCTTCTTTGAAGGCTTCGATGCCTTGAAGAGTATGGTAGATATGGTAGATAAGGGTCTTCCCATCCGCCTTGATTGCGCTTCATTGGTTGAGGGGTTAAAGGCCGTGGGGAATAGGGATAAAGCGCGTATGCCGGAGAAGGCCCTTGCCGGGCCGGATGTGCGGGCACAGATATTGTCGCTGCCCAAGACGATGAAGGTGGAAAGCGGCCTCTTTGATGATCTGCTTGCGGGTATAGGGGATCTGCTTACCATCAAGTCCGGACTCGATAAGCTAGCAGAAGAACAGAGGAATATCGAGTTAAAGGGAGCGGTTTGCAGGATGGACAGGTCTATAAAAGATATCTTCGGCAAGGTGCTGGAGGCCAGGATGGTGCCGGTCGAGGCCTTAACCTTCAGTCTGCCGAGGGTCGTCAGGGATATAAGCAAGGCGAGGGGTAAGGAGGTCAGATTTTCGATAATTGGAGGCGATATTAAGCTCGACAGGATGATCCTGGATGCCGTAGGGGATCCGATAGTTCATATGATCAGGAACGCTATAGACCATGGCATCGAGCCACCTGATGAGCGTGTACGATTGGGAAAAGAGCCTTACGGTCATGTGACCATGTATGTTTCAAGGGAGCGGGATTGTGTCCTGGTAGAGATAAGCGATGATGGAAGGGGGATGGATGCCGGCAGGCTGAAGAGCAGGGCGGTTGGGATAGGGCTTCCGCTGGAGAAGGTGGAGGCTATGGACGGCAAGGAGATCTTGATGCTCGCGTGTCTGCCTGGGTTGAGCCTTGCCGACGAGATTACGGAGGTATCCGGCAGAGGTGTAGGGATGGATGTGGTGAAGGGACAGGTGGAGTCTGTCGGTGGTTTTTTTGATATCGAGTCGGTTCCGGGGAAGGGGACAAAGATGAGGATGTCCCTGCCGCTTACCGTATCGATCATGAAGGTCCTTTTGGTGCACCTCGATAATGAGATCTTCGCCCTTCCCATGTCGCGCATCATTCACGTAGTGGAGGTAGGCGACGGTACGAATGAGGTCTCCTTTGAAGGTAATTCCATGCCGCTCAGATCATTAAAGGCGCTAGTGGGTATGGACAATGTCGGCGGCGTGGAAGAGTGGACGGCCGTAATCTTCAGGGGAGAGAGAGGACAGGTTGCCCTCAGCATAGATGGCGGAAGTTGTGAGGAGATCGATGCATATATAAGTCCGTTAACTCCTCCATTCAAAGATATGAGAGGTATTTCCGCATTTACCACGCTCGGAGACGGCCGGTTGGTCTTCTTGCTTGACATAGATGAGCTTTTAGAGTAGCAATAAAGGACGTGGAGATGGGAGTACCTTACTATGAACGTAAATAGGATTAAAATGCTCCTGGAAGAAGTGAAAAGAGGGGAGCTTCCAGTTACTGCGGCCCTCGAAAGGCTGAAAGGGCTTCCCTTTGAAGAGATGGGCTTTGCCACCCTGGATACCCACCGTTCGTTGAGACAGGGATTTCCCGAGGTCATCTTCGGGGAAGGCAAATCACCGGCCCAGATTACGGATATCATCAATAAGATGTTGGAAGCCGGGGAGAATGTCCTTGTCACCAGAGTCGACGCGGCCAAGGCGGAGAAGATTCTCGGCTCCTTGACAGGAGCCGAATATAATGAGTTGGCGCGGACTATATTTATGAGATCGTATGCGGTTAAAAGAGTTGGAAGGGGTCCGATTCTCGTGATATCCGCAGGCACATCCGATGCGCCGGTGGCGGAGGAGGCCGCGGTGACCGCGGCCGGCATGGGGAACGATGTCGAGAGGCTCTATGATGTGGGTGTGGCGGGTATCCACAGGCTCCTTCACAAGCGGGAGACGATAATGTCCGCAAATGTGCTCATCGTCGTGGCGGGGATGGAGGGCGCGCTCCCGTCGGTCGTAGGGGGACTTGTATCCAGGCCGGTAATTGCCGTCCCTACGAGCATAGGTTACGGGGCCAACCTCGGGGGGTTTTCACCTCTGCTTTCCATGCTCAACTCCTGTGCCGCGGGTGTGACTGTCGTCAATATAGATAACGGCTTCGGGGCCGGTTACGCCGCCGGTCTTATAAACATGGATCCGGTGATATGAAGACAGCCTACTTCGACTGCTTTGCCGGTATAAGCGGCGACATGATCCTCGGGGCCCTTATCGATCTGGGACTCGACCTTACGGTATTCAGGGAGGAGCTGCAGAAGCTCTCGATAAGCGGCTACTTTGTTCAGACTGGCAAGGAGCGGCGCCATAATATTACCGGAGTAAAATTCGATGTTGAGGCTGATGAAGGCCACTCCTACAGGGGATTGCGGGATATCACGGACCTTATAAATAGTAGCAGGCTTTCCCGGCGGGTGAAGGACCTCAGCTCGGCTGTCTTTGAAGATATCGCAGTTGCGGAGGCGAAGGTCCATGGCTGTAAGGTTGATGATATCCATTTCCACGAGGTGGGTGCGATAGATTCGATCATAGATATAGTAGGTGTGGCTATAGGCCTGGAATATCTCGGAATCGAGAAGGTCATTTCCACGCCTGTACCGGCCGGTTCAGGGTGGATTAAGACCTCTCACGGAACGGTGCCTATACCGGCGCCGGCTACGATCGAGATATTGAAGGGGGTTCCGGTCTGTCCGTCCCCTGTTAAAGAGGAGGTGGTGACCCCTACGGGGGCGGCGATCCTAAAACGCGTTTCCGATGGTTTCGGCGGCGTGCCGGACATGGTAGTGGAGGCCATCGGATACGGCGTGGGAAGCAAGGACTTCAAGGAGATTCCAAACCTCTTCAGGATAGTTGTAGGCAGAACAGAAGAGACAATAGACAAGGTGGTTGTTCTTGAGACCAATGTCGATGATATGGATCCCCAGATCTTCGACTACTTTATGCACCGGCTCCTGGATGCCGGTGCGATTGACGTCTTTCTCGTGTCCGTTCAGATGAAGAAGGGCAGGCCCGGCGTGCTTCTCAAGGTGCTGTGCAACGATGCGAACAAAGACAGATTCATGGACATGATATTCGAGGAGACTACCACATTGGGGATCAGGGTTTACCCGGTCGACCGGTACTGCCTTGAGAGAGAAGAGGAGATAGTCTCCACCAACTATGGGCAGGTCAGC
Organism: Deltaproteobacteria bacterium; assembly: GCA_015492395.1. Taxonomy (GTDB): domain Bacteria; phylum Desulfobacterota; class GWC2-55-46; order S146-70; family S146-70; genus S146-70. Next base: position 3,996 of record WGFD01000336.1, read on the forward strand.
ATTAAGGTCTCATACAGGGACGGCAGGAGGTTCAACATAAAACCGGAATATGAGGACTGCCGGCGATTGGCCAGGGAAAAAGGGGTCCCATTGAAGAAGGTTATGGATGACGCCCGTGTGGCCTATCGTATCAAGACCGGGTGGACCGAGGTTTACGGGAGAGGGGAAAGTGACAGGGACACCGAGGAGTAATACTTTAGGAGACAAAC
>WGFD01000337.1 GCA_015492395.1 Deltaproteobacteria bacterium
CGACCCCAACCTTGGCAAGGTTGTGCTCTACCAGCTGAGCTACTCCCGCGACATAGTCCTTTAAAAAACAGATCATCCCGCCTTTCTATTAGGCAGGTCACGGTTATCTTCCAAAGCGCGTCAAATTTTATCACAACAAGTGTATGTGTCAAGAAAATATTGAAAATGTGCTCTTCAGCTAAGTCTCCATTCCCGCTGATATTGAAGCTCCCCGCAGCAAGCTGCGGGGAATGCCCGCCTGCCTGCCAATCTTGGCAGACAGGCCAATCCCGGCGGCCATGCGCTTACTATGCATCTTCACTCCATCGGCGCGTACATAGCAAGTGGGCTTTGTCGTCAGTCCCTTAAAGAAAGGGGCAAAAAGGCCGAAATAGTGAGAGTAATAGACTTCGATGAGGATTATGCATATATCTCCAAAAACAGATCGCCCACCTGCTTCGCAGCTATTCAAGAAGGCGCTTATCCCCCTACTTCTCTCCCTGATCATCCTGTTTGTCTCCACCCCTTCGGCTATGGCTTCGGACACACGGCAGAGGCACGTGTCACCCACTTCGGCCATAGAAGGACTGGCTCAGATAGGAATGGCCTACATCACACATATCGTTATACATGAAACAGGCCACGCAGCTATAGCCAACCATGTCGGAGCCGACGGCATCAGTATGGAGTTCCTGACAAACAGCGGCGGCAACTTCTTTCTCGGGATGAGCAATGTAACGAGCATAGACGAGGACTCCATCCTGCCATACAGCGTAGGCGGTGAATTCGCAGCCAACCTGACCTTCGAATATGCCTTGCAGGACTTCAGAAGGGAACCTTCGCTATTCAATAAATCCCTGCTCCTCTTCAGCGGTACGGACTTCCTTATGTACTCACTATACGCCTTTTACATGACAGACGGCAATCCCTCCTATGACCCCATAATTATTTCCGAAACCACGGGGTTATCAAAGGATGTAGTGTTCTCCGCAGCCCTACTCCAAACTATCTTGAATGCACAGAGGCTTTACTCCGGTCACGACAGGATAATCCCCTATATCACCCTGGACAGATACTCCGCCATCTTTAACCTTAAGCTTATATTTTAGGGAAAGTCTGATTAATCGGTCGTGCCCCTTTAACTTCATGACAAAATATGCTATCATCCTCACCAATGAGAGGAGGTGAGGAGATGGCAAAGCGTGGTCGTAAGCCAGGATACACGGATCAAGCCTGTCCCAACAAAAAATGCTCTCTCTATGGAGAAAAAGGAAAAGGCAACATAGTTTCCAATGGAACCTATCAGACACAAAGCGGTCGAGTCAGACAGTTTCTCTGTCGTGGTTGCGGAACAAATTTTAACAATCATAGGGGCACCTTCTTCCATGACCTGCGCACACCCAGGGAAAAGGTCCTTCTGGCCTTGAAGCTACTGGTCAAAGGGATGCCTTTACGAGGCGTGGCCGAGGTCCTTGAAGTCAAACTGGATACTGTACGAACGTGGCTCAGGCTTGCAGCCAAACACAGCGCCTCTGTCAACGATATGCTTCTTAAGGAGCTGAAGGTCTCGCAGGTAGAGCTCGATGCCCTATGGAGTTTCGTCAAAAAAAACTCTTTACGCCGGCGGGCGAACCTCTGGAAGGCACGCTCTGGCTTGGTGTAAGCTTTGCCACTCAATCGAGACTGTTCATCCAATGGGAGATTGCCTCTGAGGAGTCCTCTCTGGCCGAGCCGTTGATCAGCAATACGGAAGACAGGCTTTCTCGCGGTTGTTGGCCTATATGGACCAGTGACGGATTGGATGCTTATGGTAATGCCCTTAAGATGCGACACCATCTGATCCAGACCTTCCCTCGCACGGGCAAACGTGGACGTCCTCGAAGGCCAAAGTTGGTGGCCCATCCGAACCTGCTTTATGGTCAAGTCGTTAAACATCGCAATGAGCGTCATTATGTTACACACGTGGAAGAGAGGGCAGTATATGGCCCGGCTCCATCGGCAAATATTACGACCTCTTACATAGAGAGGCAAAACCTGAACCTTCGCCACGAAAACCGGCGATTGACGCGAAAGACGATAGCATTTTCAAAGAAGGCAGATGCCTTTAAAGACCAGGTCGCCTTTTATCAGGCTGCATTTAATCTGACCCGGCCGCATAGTGGCTTGGCCCGTAAGATCGAGAAGCCCGCAGCCGGTTGTATGAGAAAGTGGCAACCCGTAACACCTGCTATGGCAGCGGGTATAACCGATCATGTCTGGTCTTTAAAGGAGCTATTATCATACAGATTATTATCATGACATTAAAGGGTCACGACCGATTATTCAGAGGTTCCATAAATAGATCGATACCACAATGAACACGAATGAGGTTTTCAATTTGGAAAGGATTAATTTTCCGCAAGGTCAAGGAAAATAAGGGCTTACGCGGAGGCGTATTGACGTGCGCCGCACAAGCAATAACGTGGATTGACACAGAGATTGCGGAAAATAAGCCTTTCCAGATGAAAACTATTTAACTAAAGAAATAGCAGTTAGTCAAGTATCATATTTTTTGCCAGATAAGATATTGAAGCCCCCCGCAGCAAGCTGCGGGGGAATGCTCGTCTGCACGCCTGTCAATCCTGACGGACAAGTGCGTCACACGGCCGACAGGCGCCCGCGATGCATGTTCAACGTGGAAAGAATCTTAGGGAAGGGATGAATTATTCAGAGGTTCCTTAGAAGATGAAGCAGCTTATTGTGAAATCCCTACGTTGAGGGTTTGCATGGCAGGCTTTCAGGCAAGGACCATAGTTGCCACATCCATCCCTCAAGGGAGCGAAGATCTCCATCGAGTACCATGGCGGCCGGATTCGGGGGATAAAAGTACTTTGTGATTTTATGAAAATATACTAAATTAACGGAAATCCCCGCTGTACACAACATCATTATATGCACCCGCAAAATGCCGGAGTAAAGCGGACCATCGCCGTGAGATTAGCCGGACTGCTCAAAAAGCTCCGGAGGGTGCAAGATGTTTAGAAGGGAAATCGTCTACTTGCCATCCACACCGGACGATAGTACGTAGATAGATTTTTCCAGTGGCCCAATGGAGGGTCGTGAAGGTATCCCGGATATATATATTCTATGCAATCCTGGTCTTACTGCTGGTATCAGGCCACTCTGCTTTCAGCGATGATGGCGCTTCCGCCAGCATGTACGGGCACAAGCATCACGAAACAGCGCCTGAGTCAGGCCTTCAAAGTGTGGGAGAGTACCGAACTACCGGGCGCATCGTCAGGTTGCTTCCCGCTGCTGCAAACTCTTTTAAAAGGATGCAAAAAGAAGGTTTGCGGCACGGGATTAAGATCATCCCGATATCCGGTTTCAGAAGATTCTCATATCAAAGCAGCTTGTTTGAACGGGCGGTGAAGCGTTACGGCAGCAGAGAGCGTGCCGCCCGATGGGTTGCCCCGCCGGGGTACTCGGAACACCATACGGGGCTTGCCATTGATATCGGGGACGGAGCGCGCCCGGAATGCAACGTCGAGGCCTGCTTCGAAGAGACCAGGACATACAGGTGGCTGAGGAATAACGCGGAACGCTTTGGGTATGAACTCTCCTTTCCAGGCAAAGGTTCCATGGTCTCATTCGAACCGTGGCACTGGAGGTTTACAGGAGACTCCAAGAGCCGTGAGGTCATGCAGACCGATGGACGAAGGTAGTACCCCCCAGCGCCACTTGTATCGCCGCCTCCAATCATGCGATTCGTTCGGCAACTACAACGGTGATATCGTCCGTTACGTCCGCGCCATCCAGAAAGCCCCCCCTCCCCCTGTCGACAAGTCTGTCAACAACTTCGTCCAACGTATGGCCGTCACAGTGAGACTCTATATACTCCAGCAGCCTCGCACTGCCGATGTGCTTTCCACCCTCCCCTCTGGCCTCAAAGAGGCCGTCCGTATAGAGAAAAAGCCTGTCACCCACATCAAGGTACGCCTCCCTTTTTTCAAACGCCCCCCAGTTTGCAAGACATATAGGCATGGCATTCGCCTTCAAGACCGTGCACATCTTTTCACCGCCCTTATAGAGAATTGCGCCTGGATGGCCGGCGCCGGAAAATATCAGGATCCCTGTCTGCGGATAATAGACGGAGCAAAAGGCCGTTATGAAGGTCTCCTCGGAAAGGTCCCTCATCAGGGCGGAATGTAACATCCGTAATACCCACTCTGGGTCTTCGGCCTTTTCGAATGAGAGGCGGAAATAGACCTTAAGAAGGGCCGTGAAGAGGGCCGCCGGGGCGCCGTGGCCGGAGACATCGGCGATAAAGAGGCCACACGAATCCCCCCTGTCTACCACGTCATAGAAGTCCCCTCCGATCTTGTTCATCGGAAGGTACCTGGCGGTGAGCCTCAAAGAGGGGATATCTGGAAGCGGGTTGGGCAGCAGACTCCTCTGCACGGCCCTGGCGGCCTCCAGGTCACCTTCAATCATGCGGTTCCTCTCCTCACAAACTCTCTTCCTCTCCCTGATGTCCTCCATTGATGCCTCGAGCCTTGCCTTCATATAGTTAAACCTCTCAATAAGATCCTCCATCTCATCACCGGTATGTACTGCCAGATCATGGTCTACCCCCCCTTGCGATATTCGCTTTACACCATTATACAGGTCGAGTATCGGTCGCGCAAAGCGCTTGGTCATCCATACGCCCAATATACAAGCTGAAATCACGGCGAAACCACCCACTATCACAAATACCAGTTCCAGCCTTAACGAAGAAGACCATACCACTCTCTTCGGGAATGACATGGCAACTACCCAGAAGCTCCCCGGCATAGTAGCACTGAGAGAGACTGGGGAGTAGGATATAGTTTCATCTTCCGTGTGGATGACACCCGGCTTGCCCGAGAGGATGGAGGTAACCACTTCTTTTGTATAGTCGCTGTCCATGCCTTCCGTTCGATCATAAATTATTGCTCTATCTTCTCCCTTTGAAGCGTCAAGTTTTGCGATATATTCTCCGCCTTCGTTCACCATGAACAACCCGACTTCATCTGTAAGGTGACCGGACGGAAGATCCCTGATAACCCTGTCTGTAAAGATGTCGACCATGACAACGCCTCTTCTCCGTCCGGCATGATCGAATACCGGCGTGGCGAATCTTACGACGCTATTGTTGAGGCATTCACTCCCGTCACCTCCGGCATCCGGATCCACTGCAGGGGTGGTATATATCCGCCCCTCTGAATAGTTCATGAAGTCGATAGCTCTCCACTTGTACTGCAACCCGGCCGCGGACGCCACACTCCGGCCCTGACGGTCATAGCCGGCCCCTGCAACCTCATAACCTCTCTCATCGACATACCATATCCGGCAGTAAGAGGGTTGGACTCTTAATAAGAATAGGAACTCCTCTTCCAGCCGTTCTCTGGAAGGTTTATAGCCCCCGGAGGAACCCGGTCCCTTAAGTTTCAAGAGCTCTTTGAGTGGATCTGAACGGCTTAAGACGAGGAGGTCCCTCTGTACATCTCCAAGTAGATCCTCAATCTCATAGGCGTGCATGGATGCCTCATATTCGAGTTTATCCAGTATGGAACCTTCGAGGGTCCGGGAGGAGTAGTGTGCCAGATATATCCCCGCAGCCAAAAGCGGAATTACCGCAATTACCAGGAATGCCGATATCAGCTTTGCCTTTATGGTTTTGGGGAGAGGTATCCGCTTCATTGCTGGGTGTCCCGCCAATAACAACCGTTTTGAGAAGGCTACGCAAGTCTAAATCCCGTCACCACAGGTGTTAAAAAGGTCTATCTGCGGCGTAGCGCGCCAAGTACGCCTCATTCCACCGCCGCCGGACGCCTCACATCCGCAGCTTGTTCAGCACCGTCATGAATAACCGCTACTGCCCTACTATCGCCTTGGGGATATCACCGAGAGGAAGCACCTTGGCCACGGCGCCACGTTTAATGGCCTCCTTCGGCATCCCAAATACCACACAGGAGGCCTCGTCCTGTGCTATGGTGTAGGCGCCGGCTTCTCTCATCTCCAACATGCCGGCTGCGCCATCGTCCCCCATACCCGTCATTATGACCCCCAGGGCGTTCTTACCGGCATAACGCGCCACGGAACGGAATAAGACATCCACCGACGGGCGATGTCTGGACACAAGCGGTCCGTCGACTACGTTGAGATGGTACTTTGCGCCGCTCAGTTTCAGCATGGTATGCTTGTTCCCCGGAGCAATCAGCGCCAGACCGGAACGGACGCGGTCGCCCTCTTTCGCCTCCCTGACCTCTATCTCACAGATACCATTGAGCCTCTTCGCGAAGGCCGCCGTGAAGTGCTCCGGCATGTGTTGCACGATGACTATCCCCGGAATACCAAGGGGAATGGCCTCCAGGAGTTCCCTCAACGCCTCGGTTCCTCCGGTAGATGCGCCTATCGCAATAACCTTGTCGGTGGTCTCCTTTATAAGTCTCCGGCTTTGGCCGCCCAGCCCCAGGACCGCGTCAGCGGTCAGCTTCGGTGACGAAGGCGGCGGGGGTCCCTGCTTGGCCTTTACAGTCTTGAGGCGAGCTCCGGCCGCACCCTTTACCACATCCCTTATGAGTGTAGAGGACTCCTCCAGGAAGCCCTTCACACCTATCTTGGGCTTCGTGATGACGTCTATCGCCCCGGCCTCAAGGGCCTTCAGTGTGACCTCAGCCCCCTTTTCGGTAAGACTCGAGCATATGACCACCGGAATTGGATTCGAAGCCATGAGATGTTTGAGAAATGTGATGCCGTCCATACGGGGCATCTCCAGATCGAGCGTAATAACGTCGGGCCTTATCGTCTTAAGCTTTTCCATGGCGAAGATGGGGTCGATTGCATGGCCCACGACCTCGATGGCGGGATCCTCCGAGAAGACGTCGGACAGCACCTGGCGGACTACCGCTGAATCATCTATGATAAAGACTTTGACCATATCGGTGAAATCGAATCGGGAAACCCCTGCAGAGCAAATCCTCTACAACTTCCTGTATATCGTCGGTGCGACCGTCTGAACCGCATCCGTCAGCCCATTCAGGGTTTCGGAATGGCCTATAAAGATATACCCGCCCCTCTTGAGAACTCCCAGGAGTCTGGATATAACGGCACGCCTGGTCTCCGTGTTGAAGTAGATCATGGCATTCCTGCAGAAGATAACGTCCATTTCAGGTAAACGCGGGAACGGTTCGTTGAGGTTTATACGCTGGAATCTGACCTTCTGCCTGATCCGCCCGGCCACACGAATCGTTCCCGCCCTGTCCCTGACTCCCTTCAAGAAGTACTTCGATATATACTCCTTAGGGATCTCCTGCAACTTGTCCATCGAATATATAGCGTTCCTGGCCTCCTGCAAAACGGTCTGATTGATATCTGTGGCCAGCACCTCGAAAGATTCCCGCCCCCGGCCGGCAAAATATTCCGCCAGTGTGATGGCCAGCGAGTAGGGTTCCTCACCGGTGGAACACGCCGCGCTCCAGCTGTCTC
>WGFD01000338.1 GCA_015492395.1 Deltaproteobacteria bacterium
CGGCAATTTCATCGAATCCCTTTGAGGACTCCTCCTGCAGTGACGTTATCTTTCTCAGTTGGGCCGGTGTAAGCCATTCCCTCTTCACGGCCAGCTCACCTATCTTGCTGTTACACCTCCTCTGCAATGCCCCGGCACCCGATATATCATCGCGTGTTATCAACCCCCTCTCCAGGAGAAACAAACCAAAAGATAAAGAATGCATCTTCATTCGAATCCCGTTCCTCGCAGTAGTATATGAGAGGCCGCCACAAGAGACATCTCTCACTGAGAAGACTTACTAGTAAATCGCCGCTCAAAAAATGACTTTTATCATATTCTTCCTCGGTGTGGATACTGCATATCAATATGACGGACTTCCAGGAAGCCGGACCCCACAGTAAAGAGGCCTTGGATACAAGGCGTGTAAATTCCGAGAGGCGAGACGTATTCCAAGACATGTCTGGTGCAGCGCACAAACAGGCCGGAAACGACACACAACTCATAAGTGGACTTTCTGCGGGACCGTCGATCGTGTTTCAATCCAACGGGTACAAGACAGCGGCTATCTGAAGATGACCGGCTGGCGAACTGTGGAAAAATCTCCTAGATATAGAAACTACTTGCTCCCGGCAACGTACACCCCATCCCATCCGTCGCAGGGCGGCGACTGAATAAATGCATTACACCTCTGTATATACAGTCTCGAAGGGGCATCATCCGGGACCCTCTCCAGAATAGCTTCAAATACATTTATTGCCTCCTCAAACCTTCTTCCCTTATACAGGCAAAATGCCTCGGAAAACCTTTCCGATACCCAGGAGAGGACCGGATCACCAGGGGTCCTGCTCATAAGTTCATATATCGTTACCGGTGTTTGCTTCCCCTTCACCTTCACCATATCCAGCTCTCGGAACACAAAATCACCCGGAGCGTATCTCCGGACCGCCTCGCTGACGATTATAGAGGTTCCGTACAACTTATTCATCCCCTCCAGTCTCGATGCAAGGTTGACGGTATCACCTATGGCGGTATAGTCGAACCTGAGATCGGCGCCCATGTTGCCGATAACGGCATCACCGGCACTGATACCAATCCCTATTGCAATGTGCGGATAGTCATTGCTGCTCCATACATCGTTCAATCTCCTCAACCTTTCCACCATCTTGAGCGCCACCCTGCAGGCCCTTACCGGGTGGTCCGGCAGGTCCAACGGTGCGTTGAATATCACCATAATGGCATCGCCGATATACTTATCGAGGGTCCCTCTCTCTTCCAATACTATCTCAGTCATCGGATTCAGATATTCGTTCAGAAGGCCTACCAGTCTTTCAGGTGTGAGCCTCTCTGAAAGCGATGTGAAGCCCCGTATATCGGAAAAGAGGATACTTACATCTCTCTTTTCACCGCCGAGTTTCAGTTTGTCAGGGTCCTTTAACAGCTGGGATACGACACTTGGAGATACATAGGTATCAAAGGCCTTCTTCAGATACCGGCTCCTGCTCTCCACAACAAGGTTCCTATACGCCTCCAGTGAAACATAGGTGATAGTTATGGACAACAACGGATATACAACCGTCAGGACCAGGTTATAACCGATAAAGAGATAGAAGTTGACTAACAAGTAGAACGATATAGAGAGAATAAATATTGCCAGACTCGCCAGTGTGCGATGGAGTTTCGCTACCGATACGGCAACGGCAAGCGACAAGAAAAGGATGAAGGCGATATCAAGCATCACAACCCTGTTATCATGAACAAGAAACCTCTTCTGGAGCACATTCGCAGCGATGGTCGCATGCACCTCGACACCTGGAAATACAGGGTCCAGCGGAGTCGGTCTTATATCATATACTGCGGTCTCCGTAACCCCCACGAATACAAGTTTTCCCTTTATCATCTCACCAGGGACCCTTCCCCTTAATACGTCCACGGCGGAATATGTCCTGATCGTTCCCCCATTTCCGTAATAATTCAATGTAAACTCCCCCCCTTCATCAACAGGCACCATGTAGTCCTTTATATAAAGGCCGTTCACACCGTACGAAGCCACCTCCATAACTATTTCTCCATCCAGATAATGCCTCAATGATTCGAGGGAGAGAGAGGGATAGAACCCGCCATTGAATAGATTGATTAACTGCGCCTTCCGGTAGACTCCATCATCATCCGGCCAGATATTAAAAGAACCGAGACCATCTGCTCCCCGGGCCACTACTTCTATATTTGCCTCAACAGCAGGATAGTCGAAGAGCGGCACTGTATCGATCTCTTCCAGGACCTTTATCAGCTTTATCCGTGAATCTTCCAGTCGCGCCGGCGCCCCAACTTCAACGGGCTCATTAGAGACACGGAAGAAGTAACCCAGAACGACATTTCCACTACCTTCCACAGCCTCACCAAGCAACATGTCACCTTCCTCATCCACGATCTCCGAGAAGACCATGTCGAGGGCCGTAACCTTTGCGGCCGAGAGGGAATTTACAAGCCGTGCCATTACCCGTCTAGGCCATGGCCACCGGCCAAGTTCGTTGACACTTCTCTCGTCGACGGCAACGATCACAACCTCGCCACCAGGATTCGAGTCCCCCCTGAAGACAAAACGCGCATCACCTGCCCTGAGATCGATCATCTCCAGAAGCGGAGGCTTGTAC
>WGFD01000339.1 GCA_015492395.1 Deltaproteobacteria bacterium
CTTATGCGTTAGGGGATGTCGCGGAGGGGGCGGAGAGACTGATAGAAACGACAAGGCTCTCCCTCGAAGAGGGGATAAAGGCCGCCAAGGCGGGTAATAGGTTACAGGATATTTCCGCTGCGGTTCAGAGGACGGTTGAAGAGGCCGGTTTCTCAGTGGTAAGGGCATTTGTGGGGCACGGAATAGGCCGGGACCTCCACGAGCCTCCTCAGGTACCCAACTTTGGTGTCCCTGGAAAGGGGATAAGACTGAAGGCCGGTATGGTGCTGGCTATAGAACCGATGGTAAATGCCGGTGGAAGTGATGTGGAGATACTCGATGACGGGTGGACAGCAGTTACAAGGGATGGGAGCCTCTCTGCGCACTTTGAGCATTCTGTCGCCATAACGGATGACGGACCATGTGTCTTGAGCAGGTTGTAAGCAGGAGAGATGGCTAAAGAAGAGGCTATACAGATAGAGGGCACAGTCTCAGAGACACTGCCCAATGCAATGTTCAGAGTCGAACTGGAAAATGGACATAAGATTTTGGCCCATGTCTCCGGCAAGATGAGGATGCATTTCATAAAGATACTTCCCGGGGACAAGGTCACGGTAGAGCTTTCTCCCTATGACTTGACCAGGGGGAGGATAATATACAGGACAAGGTAGTGAGGTGGATGAAATGAAGGTAAGGAGTTCCGTAAAGAAGATCTGTGTTAAGTGTAAGATTATCAGGCGTAAGAATGTAGTCAGGGTGATCTGCGATAATCCCAAGCACAAACAGAGGCAGGGATAGACGCCGTATAGCTGTGGATATTTACAGGTGCTTTTCATCAAAAATCATTTTAGGGGGAATAAGTGGCTAGGATTGCAGGTGTAGACCTTCCGAAGAACAAAGTTGTGCAAGTCGGACTCACCTATATCTATGGTATAGGTAAGAACACTTCCATGAAGATCCTTGAAGAGGCAGGAATAGAGCCGAATACGAGGATACGTGATCTTACTGGCACCCAGATAGCACAGATAAGGAAGGTCATAGATTCGAACTGTAAGGTTGAGGGAGACCTGAGAAAAGAAGTCTCCATGAACATAAAGAGGCTTATGGACCTTGGCGCCTACAGGGGTTTGAGGCATAGAAAAAACCTCCCTGTAAGGGGACAGAGGACAAGTACAAATGCAAGAACCAGAAAAGGACCGAAGAGAGGTGCGATTGCACTGAAGAAGAAGGCGGGAAAGTAGGAGGATAAATGGCAAAGGCGAAGACAAAAACAAGGGGAAAGACGAAGAGGGAAAAAAGATCTGTGCCGAGAGGTATAGCGCATGTCCTTTCTACCTTCAATAACACCATCATTACAATAGCCGATGTGGCTGGGAATGTATTGTCCTGGGCCAGCGCCGGGAGTCACGGCTTTAGGGGTTCGAGAAAAGGTACGCCCTTTGCCGCCCAGGTTGCTGCGGAATCGGCCGCAAAGAAGGCAATGGAATATGGTATGAAGACGGTGGATGTATACGTCAAGGGACCGGGCTCCGGAAGAGAGTCAGCCCTTCGGGCCTTGCAGAACGCCGGCTTCAACATTACCCTTATAAGAGACGTAACCCCAATCCCGCACAACGGCTGTAGACCCCCCAAGAGGCGGAGGGTATAGGACAATCCATACGCCGTTAGGTTGGAGTCGTGATTTAAGGAGGATACTTTGGCAAGGTATATTGAGTCAGTATGTAAGATCTGCAGAAGGGAAGGGCTAAAGCTCTTCTTCAAGGGAGAGAGGTGTTATACGGATAAGTGCGCGTTTGGCAGGAGGAGCTATGCGCCGGGACAGCACGGACAGAGAAGGTCGAAGGTTTCGGAATATGCCCTCCAGTTGAGAGAGAAGCAGAAAGTTAAGAGACTCTATGGCCTTATGGAGAAGCAGTTCAGGAATGTATTTGAGAAGGCTGACAGAATGAAGGGCGTTACCGGAGAGAACCTTATCTTACTACTGGAGAGGAGACTTGATAATGTGGTCTACCGTCTTGGTTTTGCCGATTCACGGAAGGAAGCCAGGCAGCTTGTCACACATGGTAAATTCCTCTTGAACGGGAGGGTCGTAAATATTCCGTCTTGTACAACCAGGCCAGGTGATATTATCCAGGTTACTGAGCAGGGGAGGAGTCTGGCGGGTATAAAAAGGGCTCTTGAGGGGGGTGAACGCCGTGTGGTTCCACAGTGGCTTGAGCTTGATAAAGAGGCACTTAAGGGAACCTTAAAGTCGATACCTGAGCGCGGCGATACGACGGTGCCCATACAGGAACAACTGATTATAGAACTATATTCGAAGGTATAGCTGATTAACTCGTAAAAAGTCGAAAACAGGGACGGCACGATAAAAAGTTCCGGATACAGGGCGGGCGAATCCTGAGGAATGAGGCGTACTGGTGGCGTACGCCTCAGCGACGAAGGATGAAGCAC
>WGFD01000340.1 GCA_015492395.1 Deltaproteobacteria bacterium
GGGAGAGCCTTGTCGTTTCTATCAGTCTCTCCGCCCCCTCCGCGACATCCCCTAACGCATAAGTAAGAGCAGAATCCCCATAAAAACCATCATACAGGACACCAAAGTCGAGACTTACTATATCACCTTCCCTCAGCACCCTCTTTGAAGGCATGCCATGGACGACCTCGTTATTGATGGAGGCACAGAGGCAGTACGGATATCCCCTGTATCCTTTAAATGCCGGCTTAGCCTTTCTCTTATTGAGTTCCTCCTCACAGACCCTCTCCATATCCAGGGTCGTCATACCAGGTTTTGTAATCTCTTTGATATGGTTTAGTATCTCAGCAACTATAAGATTGCTTTTACGGAGCTTCTCTATCTCAGGTCGAGACTTTAGAACCAATCTCATCTTTATCAAGTATATCCATAATCTGCTTCTTCACCTGATCCACCCCTCCTACACCATTGATCGTCCTCAGAAGCCCCTTACCTCTATAGCAGTCTATAAGCGGAGCGGTATACTCTTCGTATACATCGAGCCGTGCCACTATCGTCTCCTCCTTGTCGTCCTCTCTCTGATACAGATCTCCCCCGCACTTGTCACAGATGCCGATATTGGTAGGCATGTTGTATATAATATGGTACGTCTCTCCACACTTCCTGCACACCCTCCTGCCGCTGAGCCTCTTCACAATCTCCTTAGGTTCAACGTCAAAGTATAACACATGATCGATCTTTTTACCCATCTTTTTTAGGGTCTTGTGGAGGACCTCGGCCTGCCCCATGTTCCTTGGAAAGCCATCGAATATGAAGCCGTTTCTGCAATCCGCCTTATTGAGGCGCTCCACTACAATCTCGACAACAAGTTCATCAGGGACCAGAGCCCCTTTATCCATATACTCCTGCGCCTTTAATCCCAAGTAAGTCTTTTCCCTCACAGACGCCCTAAGGATATCTCCGGTAGAGATCTGCGGTATATGATACCTTTCCGCAATGGCCTTGCATTGCGTTCCTTTACCTGCTCCAGGTCTCCCCAGAAGTATTATATTCAAGGTGCCTCCTATCTACTCTTGATCTTGCCCTTTTTGAGAAGTCCCTCATAGGACCTTGCCAGCATATGTGATTCGATCTGCTGTATCGTATCAAGCGCCACACCTACAACGATCAAAAGCGCCGTACCGCCGAAGTAGAATGGGACATTAAACTTGCCAACGAGTACCATGGGCAAAACACACACACCGGACAGATAGAGTGCTCCCCAGAGTGTCAGCCTGGTCAATACGCGGTCCAAGTATTCGGCGGTATTCGTTCCCGGCCTTATACCCGGCACAAATCCGCCGTTCTTCTTCAGATTATCGGCAACATCGGCGGGGTTGAACTGAACCGCCGTGTAGAAGTATGTGAAAAATATTATACCGCCGACAAACAACAGGTTATATATCAAACCACCGGGGTGCAGGCTATCCGCGATGGTTCTCATCCACGGCAGGTCTATAAAGTTAACCACGGTGGCCGGAAAGATTATAAGAGACGAGGCAAAGATAGGTGGAATGACCCCTGACGTATTGATCTTTAGCGGCAGGTGTGTGCTCTGCCCGCCGTAAACACGCCTCCCGACCACCCTTTTGGGGTACTGAATCGGGATCCTTCTGTGACCGAGCTCAATAAACAGAATGAAGGCGATCACAAGCACCATGAAGATCAGGAGCACAATCACCAGCAACAAGCTCAACTCACCGGTCTTGACGAGGTTATAGGTATTGTAGAAGGCGGAAGGCATATTGGCGACGATGCCGGCGAATATCAAAAGGGATATTCCATTTCCTATGCCTCGCTCTGTTATCTGCTCCCCCAACCACATCAAGAAGGCCGTTCCGGAAGTAAGGGTTATAACCGTCATAATCCTGAAGTGCCAGCCCGGGTCCAGTACTATCGGCTCCCCGGCCGGCCCTGTCATGCTCTCAAGACCGATGCTTATACCCAAACCCTGAACGATACTCAAACCTATAGTTCCATACCTTGTATACTGAGTTATTGTTCTGCGACCCGACTCTCCCTCCTTTGAGAGTTTCTCCAGATGCGGAATAACAACCGTCAATAGTTGAATAACGATAGAGGCGCTTATGTACGGCATGATGCCCAGGGCGAAAACGGAGAAGCGTTCCAGCGCCCCGCCGGTGAACATGACAACGAAATCCAGCAACGTTCCCTTTGCCTGGCCGAAAAAACCGGCCAGCGCGTGCGAATCTATGCCGGGGGTTGGGATAAAGACCCCTACTCTGTACACAGCCAGGAAGAGAAGTGTGAGCAAAATACGGCGATTTACCTCCGGTATCTTGGGTATACCTATATTCTGCGCGCCGCTTGCCAACTAGGCACCCTCCACTTTGCCACCGGCGGCCTCTATCTTTTTCTTGGCGGTCTTGGTAAATCTATCGATCTTCACAGTAAGCGGTACATTAATTTCTCCGTTTCCGAGGATCTTAATGCCGTCTTTCTTGACATTTCTGATAATTCTCTTTTCAAGAAGGACCTTTACATCCACAGTATCCCCCGGATTGAACTTCCCATCCAGGTCGCCCACGTTTAATATATTATAC
>WGFD01000341.1 GCA_015492395.1 Deltaproteobacteria bacterium
ATAGAGATATATGAAGCGCTAATCGATACGGACCCATCACCTTCACTCGAATTGGAGCTGGCCAGGGTCTTGAGCTGGAACGGCAGGCCGGAGGACGCCATGGACCTTCTCCAGAACAACCTCGCGGAAGACCCCGGGAACAAGGAGATCATGGTGGAGATCGAAAAGACCCGTAGACTCCTGGAAGAGACAAGGCGTACCGGGAAACCGTCACCCGCCAGGACTAAAGAGGAAAATCTCCATATCATCAAGGATCTCGTGGCGGCAGGAAACTACGACGAGGCCGTAAGAGGATACAGGATCCTGCAGGAGAGGGAGCCTTATGACAGGGAGATCAGGCTGGCGCTTGCCAGGATATTGAGTTGGAACAAACAGTTCAAGGAGTCCATAGAAGGTTATGAGGCCATTTTAAGGGCTGATCCGCGAGACACCGGAGTGTTGTTGGAACTGGCCAGGGTTTATAGTTGGGCCGGTCTTTACGGCCACTCTATCGACGCGTATAAACGCCTTCTGGAGAGATCCGATACAGCGGAAGTCAAGATAGAGCTGGCCAGGGTCTTGAGCTGGGACGACAGGCCGGAAGATGCCATTAATATCATCAAAAAGGCGTTCATGGAAGAGCCGTCGAACAGAGACATCATCATAGAGATGAACAAGCTATACAAACAATTGGCGGAGAAAGAAGACCGTCCGCTGATCTACTCCAGGGAAGAAAGGATCAAGGCCCTCAACGCACTCGTGGCGGAGAAGAGATACGATGAAGCCATCACCGGTTACTACAAGCTTATGGATGAAGGTCCGGTTGACAGGAACCTGCGCATCATATTGGCGAGGGTATTAAGCTGGGCGCACCGTTATGACGAATCCCTTGAGCAGTACAATATGCTCTTGAATGAAGCGCCGGGGGACAGGCAGGCGCGTCTTGAACTGGCAAGGGTGCTGAGCTGGTCGGGCCGATACAACCTGTCGATAGATGTGTACCGGGAGCTTCTGTCAGCGGAACCGGACAACGACATGAAGATAGAGTTGGCTCGGGTACACGGCTGGAGCAACAGGCTGGATGAAGCGAGAGGGATATATCTGGACATCCTGGGGGATGATCCTTCCAACACCGCCGCCATGGCGGACCTTACACAGATATATCCCGGGACGGGGAAGATCGCCGGAGGATCCTATAAAGTCGCCCTCTTGCATACGGATGACTCTCAGGCGCAACGGGGACTTGGCGGGATCCACAATAGCAACGGGAAGCCATTGTCCCTACGAAAGAAGCACGAAGAGAACCTCCTCCTCTACCACGAAGACGAAGACGGCAAAGATGTAGCAACGGATGAGGATGTCTCACATTCACCTGAGATCAAACTTCGCTACGGGAGATACGGTGACTCCAACAGCTTCTACAGAAACACATACGGTCTCGACATCGCCTACAGGGGATTCAAGAAAGCACTGCTTCGTGCAGTCCTTGAGAGAGCAAACTACAGGGACGACAAGATCCGGAGATTGACCAGGGATTCCCTCTCCTTGGAGGGAGACATGCGCCTTGGCAACAGGATCACAGTTGCCGGCAAATACACCCGTCACGCCTATGAAGACACCTCCGCGTCTTCCTACTCCTTCACCGTGGGAGGCGAATATGGGGGCGGTTGGCTGGACATGGGATACCGCCACTACCAGGTTATCGACACAATAGACGGCTCCGGCAAGGACCTCTACTCTACACTAATAAGAGTAGAGGCGATACAACGGGGTATTACAGTAGACGAGTACACGATTGAAGGCGGCTATGCGCTCTGGCGGGACCTCTACCTGAGCGCCGGCCTTTCGGCGGGGGACCACAGTGATGGCAATAACATGTGGACGGCAAGCTCCAGATTGACGTACAGCCTGCTGGACTCCCCATATCTCGCCACATTCTATAACCTTTATTTCACCGACTATAAAGAGGACGGCGCATATTACTGGAGCCCTTCCGGTTACTACGCCCACGGCATTGGGATCACGCTATCACACCGGGTTGGAAGACTGGCCATGACCATGGAAGACACGATATTTTATCAGCCTGACACATCATCACTCGGCAATACCTTGTCGGCATCCGCCTCTTATAGGGTAACAGAGGGGTTCGTCCCAAGGGCGACCGTCTCTTACTTCGATTCCGACATTGAAGGCTCGTCCTTCGACTCCTACAATTTGGCCATGAGCCTTACATATGGTTTCTAGGGGTTTACGGCGGAACCGCTGCAATAGGAGATATCCGCAACAAGCCGCAGGCGTCCCGCCATGGATGTCCGCCGGGCTGCTAAAAAAGCTCCGGAGACACCATGTCACAACCTACTCCAACTCCAAAAGGGCCTTGAAGTCGTCTTCCGTCAGGATCTTTATCCCCTGCTCCCTTGCCTTCTCATACTTCATGCCTGGATCGCGGCCCGCCACCACATAATCCACCTTTCTGCTGACAGCGGATGCCACACTTCCGCCCTCCTTCTCTACAAGCCTCTTGGCTTCCTCTCTGGAAAAGGAGGCTAGAGCACCGGTAAAGAGGAATGTCTTTCCGGACAGTCTTCCTGTCCGCTTCCTATCAACCACAGGGAACTCCACACCGGCCCTCTTTATCTTATCTATGACATCCCTGTTGTGCCTTTCCCGGAAGAAATCAACTATGCAACGCGCAGTCTCCAGACCGATATCCCTCACATCCAGGAGGGTATCCATTCCGGCCTCCATGAGTGAGTCGAGAGAGCCGAACTCCTCCGCCAGCACCCCAGCCGTATATTCACCCACCTGCCTGATCCCCAGCGCATAAATAAGCCTTATCAGCGTGGGTCTCTTGCTCTTCCTGATGGCATCCAGTAGATTCCGGACCGACTTCTCGCCCCATCTCTCCAGTCCCGTCAGATCTTCCTTCCTGAGATAGTAGATGTCGCCCACATCCCTTATAAGTCCGTCGTCTACAAATTGCGACACATTCTTTTCGCCAAGCCCATCGATATCCATCGCCCTCTTTGAGGTGAAGTGGCGAATCGTCTCCTTAAGCTGTGCCGGACAGGAGAGTCCTCCCGTGCAGTAGTGTATCGCTCCAACCTTCCGAACCATGGCGCCGCACAGCGGGCACCTCTCCGGCATTCTAATCTTTCGTTCCCCCCCAGTGCGGTCGTCCTTAACAACCGTAACCACCTCCGGTATGACATCACCGGCCCTTTGGACGACTACGGTATCGCCGGCACGTATATCCTTTCTGTCTATCTCGTCTTGGTTGTGGAGCGTCGCCCTCTCTATGGTAACACCTCCTACCCGGACAGGGTCCATTACCGCCACAGGGGTAATGGCGCCGGTCCTGCCGACCCCGAACTCAACGGCCCTTACCTTCGTAGTCTCCTGACGCGGCGTAAACTTATAGGCAAAGGCCCACCTCGGACTCCGCGTCAAGGCGCCAAGGGTATCCTGGAGAGCAAGATCGTTCACCTTGGCAACGATGCCGTCCACCTCGTAGGGAAGATCATCCCTCATAGATTCGACTTCGTCATGGAACAAAATCACTTCCTCAACGCCACTGCACACCCTGATATGAGGGTTAACCTTAAATCCCCACGACCTCAGGGCATCAAGCAGATCACCATGCCTCCCGAACTCCACTCCTTCAACCACACCGACACCGTAACAAAATATATCCAAAGGGCGTGAAGCCGTCACCTTCGGATCCAACTGTCTCAACGACCCTGCTGCAGCGTTCCTTGGATTGGCAAAAGGCGATTCACCCAGCCTCTCCCGCTCCTTATTCAGCGCCTCGAAGGCCTTGATATCCATAAAAACCTCCCCCCTCACCTCCAAACGCCGAGGAATAGGTCCGGATGCGCCCCCACCCCTTTTCAGCAGACCCAT
The DNA here is from genome assembly GCA_015492395.1 of Deltaproteobacteria bacterium. Lineage (GTDB taxonomy): Bacteria > Desulfobacterota > GWC2-55-46 > S146-70 > S146-70 > S146-70. The sequence continues at coordinate 3,883 of WGFD01000341.1, forward strand.
GGGGATGCTCCTTATTGTCTTTAACTGTTGGTGGATATCCTCGCC
>WGFD01000342.1 GCA_015492395.1 Deltaproteobacteria bacterium
ATGTAGATTTTAGCTGTTTATCAATTTAAAAAATAAAAGGAGGTAATGTATGGCGAAACCGATGACAAAGGCTAAGATTACCGAACATCTTGCGAAGAAGGTAGGTGTGACTAAGAAGGTTGCGACTGCGGTCCTGGACGAATTGGCAACCTTAGCTTATAAAGAAGCCAAGAACAGCTTCACCCTCCCTGGTCTTGGGAAGCTGGTAGTAGTGAAGAGGAAGGCGAGAAAGGGCAGGAACCCGGCAACAGGTGAAGTTATCAAGATACCGGCGAAGAGGGCTCTTAAGTTCAGGATATCGAAGGCCTGCAAGGACTCTGTCATAGGGAAGAAGAAGTAGGGGAGATGGATTTCCGAAAGAAAGGGATCTTTTTTTCAGCTTCTTTATTAAAACCTGCCGGGTAGTCTGTGTTGTGGAGCCCGGCGCATCTCAGGGAAGGACTGTAGTTGACAGGCAACGTGAGAACTCTTTTCCATTCCTAAACGAGGAGCTAAGACCGATTTCGAATAATATGTGACACCAATCGATGGTGGAGGGATTGTGAATGAGGGGTGGTCTCAGTGGCTGCCCCTCTTTAAACTACGGGGTGTTTTTTATCTCTTAATTGTCTCGGGATAACCATTCGAGGTATTTGGTGCGATGTCCGGTCTCTCTGAGATCAACATAGGCAGTTCATGTTGACGATACCAAATTCCGTCTTCTTACATGAAGATTTCGGCCCGTGTCTGGCATACCCTTTTGAATCCGTGAACTCGGTCTATGGTTTTAAACACAGAGTGAGTTTACCCACTGGAGGTACTCACTTTGTTGTGAAATCTATAGAGACCTTTACAATGTTAACTGTCTGGGCACTCTCCGGTCACTAACTGAATGGCCTGGTGCTTGTGTCTCCGAATCAACTGATTTATTGCTGGAGTAAGTGATGTCTATTACTGACGCTATACAAAATATCGACGAAATGTCCGTTAATACCGTCAGGATGCTGTCCATAGACGCCGTGGAGAAAGCACGGTCCGGGCATCCAGGCCTTCCCATGGGAGACTCGACCCTTGCCTATGTCTTGTGGACAAGGTTTTTGAGACACAATCCCGCCAACCCGTCCTGGCCGAACAGGGACAGGTTCATACTTTCAGCCGGCCATGGTTCAATGCTCCTCTACTCACTCCTGTATCTTACCGGCTACGACATCTCTCTGGATGATATAAAGAACTTCCGGCAGTGGGGCAGTAAGACACCCGGTCATCCAGAGTACGATCCGGATAGAGGTGTAGAGACTACGACGGGACCGTTGGGTCAGGGCTTTGCGAACGGTGTGGGCATGGCCATGGCGGAACTATACCTTGGACAACTCTTCAACAGGCCCGGTTTCCCTATAGTCGATCATCATGTATATGTCATGGTCAGTGATGGTGACCTGATGGAGGGGATCTCCTCGGAGGCCGCTTCACTTGCGGGACATCTCGGATTGGGTAAGCTCGTATACATATACCTTGACAATCATATCACCATCGAAGGTCCAACAAGCCTGACATTCACGGAGGATGTTGCCAAGAGGTTTGAGGCATTTGATTGGCATATCCGGAGGGTTGACGGTTATGATATCCCCGCCATAGATAAGGCTATCAGGATGGCGAAGGATGAGAGGGGCAGGCCGTCATTGATTATAGCGAGAACGCATATCGGCTATGGCAGTCCGAATAAGCAGGATAAAGAGACCGCCCATGGCGCGCCGCTTGGTGAAGAAGAGGTTCGGCTGACTAAAGAAAGGCTGGGCTGGCCGGTAGACCGTCCTTTCTATATACCGGATGAAGTCCTTGCGCACTTCAGAAAAGCGGTTGAAGTTGGGCGTAATCGTGAGGATGAATGGCAGGGGATGTTTAAAGACTATTCGAGAGAGTATCCGGAATTGGCCGAGAGGTGGAAAATGGCCCGGGAGAAAAGATGGCCGGACGGTTGGGAGGAGAAGTTGCCGGCCTTTGCCGATTCGACTGCGGCCATTGCGACCCGCGCCGCTTCCAAAAAGGTGTTGAACGCCGTAGCGCCGATGGTGGAGATGCTTATAGGCGGTTCGGCCGATCTTGCTCCGTCTACCGGCACCAAGCTGGATGGTTTCGGCGACTTCAAAGTGAACGACTGCGGACGTAATGTACATTTCGGGGTGAGAGAACATGCTATGGGCGGAATCCTGAATGGCATGTCTTTGTACGGTATGGTTGTGCCCTATGGCAGCACATTCCTTATATTCTCAGACTATATGAGGCCGGCTATCCGCCTGGCCGCCCTTATGAGACAACGTGTTATCTATGTCTTCACTCACGATTCCATAGGCCTCGGTGAAGACGGCCCCACTCATCAGCCGGTCGAACAGCTCGCGTCTTTAAGGGCGATCCCGGGTCTTACGGTTATCCGCCCCGCGGATGGGGGAGAGACCGTTTCCGCCTGGAAGGTTATATTGAAAGGGCTGGACGGTCCGGTCGCACTTGTGTTGAGCAGACAGGCGCTTCCTGTAATAGACAGGAGTAGGTATGCGCCTTCGGAGGGACTAGCGAAGGGGGGCTATATCCTTGCCGACTCACCGGATGGCAACCCAAGAGCGGTTATAATAGCTACCGGAAGCGAGGTGCATCTGGCCCTTGGAGCCCGTGAGGAGCTTGGAAGGGAAGGGATAGACGTAAGGGTGGTGAGCATGCCGAGCTGCGAGATATTTGAAAGGCAGCCAAGAGAGTATAGGGATAAGGTACTGCCACCTTCCGTAAGGGCGCGCCTTGTCGTTGAGGCCGCATCTCCGCTTGGATGGGACCGGTATGCCGGAATGGAAGGTGACATTATAGGGATGAGGAGTTTCGGAGCATCTGCCCCCTTTAAGGTGTTGTCGGAGAAGTACGGCTTTACGGTAGATGAGGTGGTTGGGAAGGTGAAGGCGTTACTACGATAATTAGGAGGGCTGTATGGATATTGCGATGGTCGGGCTTGGGCGTATGGGCATGAATATGGCCAGGAGACTCATGCAGGGCAACCACCGGGTCGTTGCATACAATAAGACCCATGATAAGACCGAGGAGTTGGAGAAGGAAGGCGCCGTTGCCGCCTCTTCTCTTAGTGAAGCCGTAGGCAAGCTGATTTCCCCACGTGTTGTCTGGCTCATGATACCTGCTGGGAAACCGGTCCATGACACTGTTGCCGAACTAAGCGGGTTGCTGTCCGAGGGTGATATAGTCGTAGATGGCGGCAATTCCCCTTACAGTGATGACCCGGGCCACTTTGAAAGTCTGAAGGAGAAGGGTATACACTTCCTCGATGTCGGTGTAAGTGGTGGTATATGGGGGCTTGAGGAAGGATACTGTCTCATGGCCGGCGGTGAGAGGAGTGTGTACGAATACATCGAACCCGTATTGAAGACGCTTGCTACAGGAGGGGGGTACCTCTATTGCGGTCCAAGCGGAGCCGGACACTTTGTTAAGATGGTCCACAATGGTATAGAGTACGGGATGATGCAGGCATATGGAGAGGGGTTCGAGATCCTCGAGAAGTCACCTTACGGGGGCAGTCTCCATTTTGGTGATGTGGCGCGTTTGTGGAATCATGGCAGTGTCATCCGCTCCTGGCTCCTGGAACTTCTGGAAGGCGCGTTCGATGAAGACCCCCACCTGTCCGCCGTTAGAGGCTATGTCGAGGATACCGGAGAGGGTCGGTGGACGGTACAGCAGGCCATCGACTCCGGAGTACCAGCACCGGTGATGGCGTTGTCTCTATTCCAGAGGTTCAGATCCAGAATGGACGAGACCTTTTCTGATAAGGTGCTTGCGGCATTGCGCGGGAAGTTCGGCGGGCATCGTATAGTCAGTAAGGCGGATGTAAAGGAGTAAGACTGCCCGCTTTCCTCTTGCATAGGGTTGCTTGTTTGAGTGAGGGAGGCCGGCGCCGTAGCGAACCTTCGGACGGGCGCTATACAGTGGATTCACGAGGGCATTACCGGATGAGTATATCAGAGCATTCCAACAACAATGTTGTTTGCGGGGTAGAGGCCGTCTCTACACCCTCTATAATGGTCATCTTCGGCGGCTCCGGCGACCTTACACGGAGAAAGCTTATACCGGCGCTATATAAACTCAAAAGAAACGGTCTCTTGCCGGCTGGATTCTCCATCCTTACCATAGGCAGGAGGACGATGAGCGTGGAAGAATACAGAGGGTCGCTCCTCGAATCCATGGAGAGCATGGGGATAGACGCCGGCTACTGGGAGATCTTTTCGAAGGATGTCTTCTACCACTCTCTTGACTACGGTGACCTTGATGACTATCGCGGCTTAAATGACAGGCTCGAGGGTATGGGAAAGGACCATGACGATTACAACTATATCTTCTACCTGGCCACTCCGCCTTCCGCATTCGGGGTCATCACCGAAAATCTTGGCAAGTGCGGCTTGTCCGATGAGGAGAACGGCTGGAGACGCATAGTTATTGAGAAACCGTTCGGCAGCGACCTTGAGAGTGCGAGGGAGTTGGACAACCGTATCAAGATCTACTTCCGCGAGGATCAGATATTCAGGATCGACCACTACCTTGGAAAAGAGACCGTGCAGGACATATTGATGTTTCGCTTTGCCAATACCATCTTCGAGCCCGTCTGGAACCGGCAGTATATAGACTACATACAGATCACTGCAGCCGAGACGCTCGGTATAGGGCGCAGGGCCGGATATTACGACAGGATCGGTGTCTTAAGGGACATGTTTCAGAACCACATCTTGCAGTTGCTCGCCCTGACCGCCATGGAGGCGCCGGCCCATTTCGATCCGGAGTGTGTACACGATGAGAAGGTGAAGGTCTTTAAGTCTATCAAACCGATCCCCCTTGAGAGGCTGGAAGATTTCCTGGTCCTGGGGCAGTACCGGGAAGGGGTTATAGATGGCAGGGATGTTCCGGGGTATCTTGATGAACCCGGGGTGCCGGAGTGGTCAAGGACACCTACCTTTGCTGCGATGAAGGTATTTATAGAGAATTGGAGATGGCAGGGTGTGCCGTTTTATCTCCGCTCCGGAAAGAGGATGGAGAAGAGGCTCACGCAGATAGCGGTGCGCTTCAAGAAGGTTCCATACATGATGTTCCGGGATGTGCTTGGAGAAGAGATCGGTACGAATATGATCGTGCTCAGGATACAGCCCGACGAGGGCATAGGACTCAAGTTCCAGATAAGGCTGCCGGGGTCCAAGATTTGTACCAGGAGCGTGATGATGGACTTCTCTTACAGTGACTTCTACGAAGGGACGCCGTTTGAGGCCTATGAACGCGTACTCCTCGACGTTATGCTTGGAGACCACCTGCTCTTTATCAGGGAGGACGGTGTGGACGCCGCCTGGGCGCTGCTTACACCGGTGCTTAAGGCCGTGGAGACTGAAGCCGGCACCGGAAGATTATCGCTGGAAGGCTACAGCGCCGGGAGTTGGGGACCTCCCCTAGCCGATAGGCTAGTACAAGAAGGTGGCGACGAATGGGTGGTTGTGTAGATTGCGCAATTGCGATGGCCCCCCGCTATGCCATGGATGAGAAGTCAGCCATGGGGAGTGGCCCTGTCAGAATGGGATGTCATCGTCCGTAAACGGAGGTTCAGTCTCGGCCGTTCCTGAATCAGGGGAGGACTCTCCCTTCCCTCCCGGACCGCCGAGCATCTGCATATTGTTGGCGACTATTTCTGTTGTGTATCTCTTGTTGCCGTCCCTGTCGTCCCAACTCCTGGTCTGTATGCGGCCCTCGATATAGACCTGCCTTCCCTTTGCGAGGTACTCCCCGCAGATCTCCGCGAGTTTGCCGAACGCAACTATCCTGTGCCATTCCGTCTTGGTCTCTTTCTGACCATCCTTGTTGGTGCGGGTCTCGCCCGTTGCCAGCCTGAAGTTGGCTACAGCTACGCCGCTCGGCGTATACCGTATCTCAGGGTCCGCGCCCAGGTTTCCTATAAGGATGACCTTGTTGACACCAGCCATTTGAGCCTCCTTCCCTCGGCCAACTCGGGACGACGAGCCTGCCGAATCCATGCAACAGAATAAGATTAACCCACACTTTACCACTCAGGTGCGTCGATGTCAATAAGACAGATTTTAACAGGTAAGAGATCATCTGTCTGCCGTCAGGCAGGCCTGTGGAATGCCCCTAAACCCTGAACTTCTTGATCTCCGCATCGAGGAGTTCAGCCTGTTTGGTGAGGGTCTCTATGGCGTGATTGACCGCGGATGCAAGATCGAGATTCTGCTGGGTTATGCCCTTGATCTGTTCCGCCGCCAGCTCTATCTGTCTGCTTCCGTTTTGTTGCTCCTTTGTCGCGATGGCAATCGATTTTGCCTTCTGGTTAACCTGTTCGACGGTATTAGTGATATCCTCGCTGCCCTTTGCCTGTTCTACGGTGGCCTGTCTCAGCCGTCTGAATATACCTTTCATCTCCTCAGCCGCGCCCATAATATGACTCATGGCCTTCCCCTGCTCGTTCATCGCGACGGCGGTCTGCTTGATCATCTCTGCAATTCTGATCGTACTTTCATTGATCTGCGCGACTCCCATCCCCTGCTCCTTGGTTGCTTCCTTGATCTTCCATGTCATCTGTGACGACTTGTCCGAGCTTTCCACGATGCCGTTCAGGATATTCCCCGACTCCTCCGCGGCGTCCATGCCCTTCAGCGCGCTGTCGGAGACCTTTTTCATGGAGATTACCACCTCTTTTACCTCCTTCTGGATGGCCTCTATGATGGTGGCTATCTCGGTGGTGGATGAAGCGGTCTCTTCCGCAAGATCCCTTATGGCGTCGGCCACCACGGCGAAACTCCTGCCGTGCTCACCGGCCTGCGCCGCTATTATGGAGGCATTCAGTGAGAGGAGGTTCGTTTGGTCCGTAACATCGCTTATTACGGTAAGGACCTTGCCTATCTGGGAAGACCTCTCTCCGAGCCTGTTTACAATGCTGCTGGTTGCCCCTACCGACTCTGTTATGAGGTTCATGCCCTCCAGTGTCTTTTGCACGGCCCTGGTGCCGAGGTTGGCGGCGTCCTCTTTGACCTTTTCCGACAGCAGGGCTGATTCGCCGGCATAGTCCTCCACGCTCTTGAGGGAGACGCTGAACTGGTTGACAGTTGCGGAGGTTTCATCCGCCGCCCCGGAGACGCTTTCCACATTGCCAGTCACCTGTTTTATGGAGGCCACCGCTTCCTCGATGGAAGATGCCACATTATCGACTATCGCCGTAAGTTTGTGGGTGTGCTCGGCTATTTCCCCTGTCGATGCAGTCATCTCCAGCATGGCCGAAGAACTCTCCTCCGCAGACTGCGACAGACTCTCCGTCGCCTCGGCGACACTCTTTATGGAGATTCCCATCTGGTTGATGGCCCCGGATGTGTCATCTATGGACTCCGACTGTTTGTCGGCACCCTGTAAAAGGCTGTCCATACTGCTCTTGATGCTCTCCACGGCGGACGCGGTTGAGTTGTTTGCTATGGCCGCAATCATATCGTTAAGCTTGATTCTCATCGAATCCATGGCGCTCAAGAGCTCACCTATCTCATCCCTGGAATCAACGCTTATACCGCTCTGTGTCAGGTCGCCTCCGGCCACCTTAGTCGCAACATCCACCGCCTTGTAGATAGGTTTGGTGATGATTCTCGACAGCCACAGAGATACGATTATTCCGGCGACGACCGCCAGAAGGACCACCGCTATCATTATAGTGATGGCTCTTGTAGCGGTGGTGTTGGCCTCGGCGGAGATGTCCTTTGACTCCTTTTGTATCTCCGTCATGGAACTATTCTCCAATAGGACGAACTCATTGATCTTTTTAGTGAAGCTGTCTATGCTATTCATGTAGTCCGCCACCGCGTCCTTGGTCTCCGTTCCATACTCCCCCTCGCCATCCCTGATGGCGATGAGGTCTATCGCCTCGGCCTTGACGATGTTGCGCATATCCTCTATCTCCCCTATCTTCTTCACCTCTTCGGGGGACGTGCCGTACTTTCTGACCGTTTTCATCAGTCTGTCGAACTCCTTTTCATCCCTGTCGAATCGCGCGAAGAGGGCCTGCTGCTCTTGCTGGTCCTCTGCCTGTAGATACATCGATAAGGATCCTGTAGTCTTCAAGACCTGGTAGCCGAGGAGAAGGGCATTGTTGAGGGTCGTGGTTCGGTCGCTGTATCTATCCAGGAGCCCGTCCGTAGTCTCCGTCTTGTTGGCTACATCATTGAGTCTCATTATGGCGAATGCGCCGACTCCCAGTGTAAGAAGCAACACAAACCCGAATCCACAGATAAGCTTCCACTTGATCTTCATGTCGCTGAAGCGTTTCATGGTCTTCCAGTCTACTCTATTGTGAGCACGATCTTGACCGCCGTGCTCGTGACCTGGCCCTTCAAAAGGTAGCCGATGGCATAGGCATCCCTGCCGACG
>WGFD01000343.1 GCA_015492395.1 Deltaproteobacteria bacterium
AAAGAGGAAACAACGGGATAGGTGCGTCTAAAATCAATCAAAATGGTGGATTGCAGGTTAAGGGAATAAGATCAGCACTTGCCCGGCGCCCTGAATGAGTTAAAAATATGCTAAAAGGCAGTCAAAGGGGGCTGCCACACTTTAGGCGGTGGATTTGGGGAATAGGGGAAAGGTTTACAACATGCACCTCTTGTGATATCTTCTATGCCGTCACTGTAAAGTGCTATTTTCCAACACCGGACCGTTCATGCCAAGACTGAAACTGATTTCTCCGGCGCCAAAGGGTAAATACTGCAACAAGAAGGGTAAGACATCCTTTCCGCAGCTGAACCTCCGTATTATCGAGGCCCTGACACCGGAAGATTTCGAAGTAGAGATAAGTGATGAGAGGGTGGAGGATCTCGATCTCGGAGATTCTCCTGACCTTGTCGGAATAACAACCCTGACCTCGGTTGCGCCGCGCGCCTATGAAATAGCCGATCTTTACCGTTCACGCGGTATTCCCGTTATACTCGGCGGGATACATCCGACTCTTTTGCCGGAAGAATCGCTTCTGCATGCCGATTCTCTGGTGATGGGCGAAGCGGAGATGACATGGAAGGAGGTTGTTGAGGATTTTCGCGCCGGTCGGCTGAAAAAGACATACTCAGGCGGCAACTTACAGGCCTTTGAAAAGACATTTCCCCGTCTTCGCCCGGTTAAGAGGCCGGAGGCCTACTCCATTCCACACACGATACAGACAACCCGGGGATGTCCTTTCGACTGCAAATTCTGCTCCGTGACCAGGCTATGGGGTAAACAGTACCGGTGCAGGCCGGTCGATGATGTCATAAATGAGATGGTTGAGATGGGTTCCGGCAGGATGGTTATAGTAGATGACAATGTGATCGGGAACCCCAGGTATGCCAAGGATCTTTTCAGAAAGATGGCTCCGCTCAATATAAGGTGGGCGGGACAGGCATCCATTACACTGGCCAACGATGACCACCTACTCGAGCTACTTAAAAAGAGCGGCTGTGAGTGGTTGTTTATAGGAATAGAGTCCCTCTCTCCAGAGAACCTGGCGGCAATGAAGAAGAGCTTTAACAAAATAGAAAAGATGGAAGAACATATCAAAAAGATCAAAGGGGCAGGTATAAATGTAGTCGGATCTTTTATCCTGGGTCTCGACCATGATGATCAAGCCGTCTTCGACGAGGTTCCAAGGTTTTGTATTCGCACGAAACTGGATGCGGCGAACCTGTACATCTTTACACCCCTGCCTGGCACGGTCCTCTTCGATACAATGGAGGAGGAAGGTCGTCTGATCACGAAGGACTGGAGTCTATATGACGGGAATCATGTTGTTTTTAGGCCGGCAAAGATGAGCCCGGATGAGTTGCTGGAAGGATACATCAAGGCCTATAAAGCGATATACTCTCCTATACCTATCTTCCAGCGGGCGACCGGTTTTTCGAGGAGGACCTTTGAGATGCTCGCCCTTAATCTTTTAAGGATGAAGAACCGGAAGGGATTTTGCGACTGGAGCCGCTCAGGACATCCCGGCCGTCTTACCGCAACCGTATAGGCCTGGTGGAGTCATGGGAGGCATCTCCCAGGTTTCCGGCCTATACGCACCGGCGCCCGCCAATTTGCAGTACTCCGCTGAACATGCATAGCAAGCGTAATGTAACCTGGCCGCCAGATTGACCTGTCTGCTGCATGCAGGCCTGCAACTTGCTGCAGGGAGCTATCGGACCGGTTCAGGCCGCCACCGTTGAAAATTACATACCCTTATGATAAGCTTCCAAAAAAGGAGGGGTTATGAAAAAATTCGATTCGTTAGCGCTCATATTGAATTCTCACGTGCCGTATCTGATATCCCAGGAGACATGGTCATCGAGGCTTGACTGGTTGTACGAGGCCGCAGCGGAGGTATACATGCCCCTCTTGAATTCACTGAACCGCCTCATTGAAGACGGAATAAGTCCAAGGACGACCCTAGGCTTCTCACCACTGCTCCTGGAGATGTTCAAGAGCGAAGGCTTCAGGGAGGGGTTTCAGGAGTACCTGGAGGAGAGGTACGATGCGGCCGAGAGTGATATGGCCGGTTTTGAGAGGGTAGGAAGCAGACAGTTCGCCATGGTTGCCAGAATGTGGCGGGAGTTCTATACCATTATCCTGAGAGAGTTCCGTGACAACTATAATGCCGATATAGTAAGGGTCTTGTCAAGGTTGCAGGAGGAGGGCCACTTAGAGATCATAACAACCGCTGCGACCCATGGTTGTCTCTCCCTGTTGTCGAAGAGGGGGAGCGTAGAGGCTCAACTTAAACAGGGAGTCGCAACTTATAGACGGTGTTTTGGATCGGCGCCCCGTGGATTTTGGCTGCCCCGGAGTGAAGTAAGTCATGCCGCCGGTGGTGGCAGCGGGTTGGGAATTGAGGTGGTGGGATCTGTCCTGAGGGGGGAAGGAGTGGATTATCTGGTCATCGATCCCGACCCTCTGGGTGATATATCATCCCTCGAGATGTACCGGGATGTATCGGACACGTTGGGGAACGGAGGGCAAGGTTGGAGCGGCTTCGGGGAATCCCTGTGGTTCCATCCTTACGGAGTGTATACATTGAACGGCCCGGATCCACTGACCCATATCATCACGGCGGTGGAGAGGGGCCCCGGGGTCCAGGCAGACCTCGATGAGGGCGCTTATTATGCCGATAATGACGCCCTTGACTTCAGGAGGAGGTGGCTTTCGAGCGGTCTGCGGTATTGGCGTGTGACCGCCGGAGAGGCGGGGTTTACGGAGAAGGAGGAGTACCACCCGGATCATGCCTTCCGGAGGCTCGCCGACCATACCATGCGCTTCAGGAGATTTGTGGATGGGATTTCATATCCAGCTTTCGTAGATGCTAGGGGGCGCGGTGTCCTCATCGGATCGAATATTGCGCTATTGGGGCGCAGATGGTTTGAGGGGCCGGAATGGCTCTGTCATATGATCAGCTCCATAGTGGAAGACGGCGCCACTAAGCTGGTAAAGGCAGGTGAATACCTGGAATTGGCGGATTTACGCAAAGTTGCAAACGGACCGAAGGTCCAGGCGATGGAAATGGAAGGAGACTATGGAGTTTGGCTGAACGACAAGACGTCATGGATATGGGATCATATACACAGGGCCGAGGAGGAGATGGCGCACCTGGTAAATGATCTCGGGGAAATGGATGACAGAAAGACGCAGGGTATGATAAGACAGGCGGCGAGGGAATTTATGTTATTACAGTCCTCCGACTGGCAATTGCTGGCAACCACCTGTTCCAACAGGGAGTATGCGGAGATGAGGTTTGTTAGACACTACGAGGACTTCGTAAGATTGGTGGACCTTGCAAGGCATACCGCTGGAGGAGGATTCATGAAGGAACATGACTGGAACTTCTTCAGGGACTGTGAGGCAAGAGACGATATATTCTCTGAGATCGATCCGATGTGGTTTAAGGATCTCCTCTCCGAGCCGGTTTAAGTATGGAGAATCAGAGGGTCCGTTAACGGATGGCTATTAAACAGATCACCCTGAGTGATAACACGCTTGCCGCGAATCTCTTTGGCAGCGGGGACAGGAACATCCGGCGCCTCGAAAAGAAGCTCGATGTTGAATTGGATACCAGGGGTACGCTTGTTACCATTCAGGGTGATAATGAGAAGGTGGATCTGGCGGAAAGGCTAATCAACGAGCTGTGCTCGCTCCTGGAAAGAGGTTACCCCCTGCATATAGCCGATATAGATTACGCCGTAAGGCTCTTGACACAGGACAGGGGACTGACCCTCTCTGATATCTTCCTTGATACCGTCCATGTATCTTTCAAAAAGAAGGTCATTACGCCCAAGAGCATTGCGCAGAAGAGGTATGTTGATGCTATCCGCAGGTACGATATAGTCTTCAGTATCGGACCGGCCGGCACGGGCAAGACTTACCTTGCCATGGCCATGGCGGTATCGGCGCTCTTGAAGAAGGAGGTGGACAGGATCATCCTTACGAGACCAGCCGTCGAGGCCGGAGAGAAGCTGGGCTTTCTCCCCGGTGATCTGGCGGCGAAGGTGGATCCCTACTTGAGACCGCTGTACGATGCACTCTATGATATGATAGACACAGAGAAGACACACAACCTCCTCGAGAGCGCAACAATAGAAGTTGCACCCCTTGCCTTCATGAGGGGGAGAACATTGAATGATTCATTCGTGATAATGGACGAGGCGCAGAATACCACGTCAGAGCAGATGAAGATGTTCCTGACCAGGCTAGGCATGAATTCAAAGGCTGTGGTCACCGGCGATATTACGCAGATAGATCTGCCGTTGGCAAAACCCTCTGGTCTGGTGGAGGCCCAGAATATCCTCGGAGATGTGGATGGAATCAAGTTTATCTACTTCTCCGAGCAGGATGTTGTCAGGCACCCGCTGGTACAGGATATCATCAAGGCATATGAACTCTCCAGCAGGAAGGGTAGAGACTCGGAGGATGAAGATATATGAATGAAAGGGCACAGAAGACACGGTTGCTGGATAAGGTGCTGAACGCTGCAAGAAGGTTCTCTTCCGGGAGTAGAAGGGTCAATACCCTCAGATTCGTAACCCTTATAAGCATTGCCATAACGGTTATATATATCTTTACACCGGTCATAGTCGAGACCGATTACCGGATAGGTGATGTGGTGGTTGACGATGTGATAGCCCAGGCCGACATGATAATCGACGGTGTGGATATCGAGAGAGGGGATATGATCGCGGAAAAAGGGGCGAAGGTTGATAAAGAGCTCCTGGCCCGTATCGAGGCCGTAACCACGGCCTCTAAAAGGAAGAACTCTGTCACTACCGCAGTCGGTTTCTTCGCCATGAGCATAATCTTTCTCTACACGGTATACAGGTTTTCCGCAGCCAACATTAGGAAGTTCATGTCCGCTCCCAAGGACCTCCTATGCATGGCACTGCTCCTTGTAGGTGTACTGGGTATCCTTAAGTTTGCGGCCTTTATATCGCTGGGTATGGGCGCGAGTTTCCCTGGCATCCCTTCGGCGCTTTACCTCTACATAGCACCTGTGGCCGGCGGCGCCATGATGATAAGGCTCCTGATGAATTCCGAAACGGCCATGATATTCGGGATCACCTCCAGCATCTTTTCCGGACTTCTTCTCGGCGGAAGCATCGAGATGTCAGTCTACTTCTTTATAGGCAGTGTGGTAGCGGCCATGAAGGTCCGCCACTGCACCCAGAGGTCCACGATTCTTAAGGCGGGGGCTTTCTTGGGAATAGTGAATGTGCTGGTTATCATAAGCGGCACCGCGTTGAAGGGCGGTGGCTTCTCCCCCGGAACCGTTCTTGCGATGGTGTCAGGCATGCTGGGCGGATTGATCGCGGCCATCATGGTCACCGGCATCACACCTGTATTCGAGATACTCTTCGGCTATACGACCGATATAAAGCTCCTGGAGCTCTCCAGGATGGACCATCCATTATTAAAGGAACTGGCCATTAAGGCTCCCGGCACATATCATCACTCATTGGTTATCGGAAGCCTGGTGGAGGCGGCGGCGGAAGCTATAAATGTAAACCCCCTTCTGGCAAGGGTCAGCGCTTATTATCACGATATCGGGAAGATGAAGAAACCGCTCTACTTCGTGGAAAACATGAAGGGGGAGAACAGGCACGACAAACTCGCCCCCAGCATGAGCGCCCTGATACTGATCAGCCACGTTAAAGATGGACTGGAGATGGCCAATAAGTACAAGCTCGGTGAAGAGATAATCAATGTTATACAACAACACCATGGGACCTCATTGACACGCTACTTCTATCATAAGGCGAAGGAGACTGAGGATCCGGAAGTCCATGAGATCAATGAGGAAGACTTCAGGTATCCTGGGCCGAAACCCCAGACCAGGGAGGCGGGCCTGGTGATGCTTGCTGATGCCATCGAGGCCGCCAGCAAGACGATACCGGATCCCAACCCGGCAAAGATACAGGGCATGGTGCAGAAGATAATAAACAGGATATTCACGGATGGCCAACTGGATGAGTGTGAATTGACCCTGAAAGATCTCAATGCAATAGCAATAAGTTTCAACAGGGTCTTGAATGGTATATTCCATCAGAGGATCGAGTATCCTGAACCCGCTTATGTAACCAGGGAGGAGGCTGGTGAAGATACTGGTACGGAACAACCAAAAGAGAAGGATGGGGATAAGAAAGGCAAAGGCGGTCATGAGAATGGTATTAGAAGACTTGGGGCGAGATGGAAGTGAGGTCAGCCTCCTACTCACGGACAATAATGAGATAAGGGCGCTGAACAGGAAATATCTGAATAGGGACAAGGCTACAGATGTGCTTTCCTTTCCCACCGGCGAGGGCGAGATAGTAGGTGATATAGTCATCTCTGTAGAGAAGGCGGCTGAACAGGCTATGGAGCAGGGGGTTTCACTGGAAGAAGAGGTGACGAGACTGCTTGTTCACGGAATATTGCATCTCTTCGGTTACGAGCATGAACAGGGAGGGATCAAGGCGAAGAGGATGCGGGAAGGGGAGGAGAGATTAATGAAACGTGCGAAGGCCGAGATCCTGAAAAGCTAACATATGAAGAGGGACAATGATGTCAGGGAGGTCAAGAAGGAGTATAACAGGCCCAGGAACTGGTTCGAGAGCCTCAACTGTGCAATAGAAGGTGTGCTGTATGCGGTCAGGACACAGAGAAACATGCGTTACCACTTCATCATCGCCTCCTTCGTCCTGCTTGTCAGTCTATTCCTGAATCTTCCAGCAACAGAATTCATGCTCCTTGTCATATCGGTAATCCTGCTGCTCTTCGCCGAGATGGTAAATACTGCCGTAGAAGAGACCGTCGACCTGATAGAATCCAAGCACAATATATTTGCCAAGAATGCGAAGGATATCGCTGCCGGCGCGGTGCTTATTTCTTCTCTCTGTGTAG
>WGFD01000344.1 GCA_015492395.1 Deltaproteobacteria bacterium
GTAAGATCGTCGGCATCGTCAGATGTGTATAAGAGACAGGATGGATACCTTTCCAGAAGGTTAGCTCTTGATGCCGGCCTTAGAGGCGAAACCCGGTTTCAGGAAATAAGACGCAGCCCCGCATACCGTGATCTCATGGGTCTTCAAGAGGGCTATATTTGTGAGTGGTCGCCGGCATTTTTTGAAGTCTAAACCCCATCAAACCCTATGGCCGACGGGCCTATCCAACGTTACTCCTCTGAGAGGGGCCGTTTGTAAATATCATTATAGAGTGTAACCTCTACGCTGTTGACACCCCATATCTTTTGAGAATACTCCTGTATCGTCCTGTCGCTTGAGAACTTGCCCATCTTGGCTACATTCAGGATAGACTTTCTTGTCCATTCTTCCTTATTCCTGTAGGCCAGGGAAACCCTCTTCTGGCTTCCGACGTAATCGGCATAGTCCGCGAGAAGAAAGTATTGATCGCCCCGATCCAACAGGCCCTTCGTTATATCATCGAACGTGGCGCCCCCTCTTGAGGGGAAAAACCCACCGGCAATCATGTCGATGGCCTGCTTCAACTCCGGGTCCGTACGGTAATAGTCCCTAGGCGCGTAGCCCTCTCTTTTGAGGGCCTCAATCTCATCGGCCCTGAGGCCGAAGATAAACATATTATCCTCTCCTAGCTCTTCGGCCATCTCTATATTCGCACCGTCCATGGTGCCGATAGTGAGCGCGCCGTTGAGGGCGAACTTCATATTCCCGGTGCCGGACGCCTCTGTTCCCGCGGTGGATATCTGTTCCGAAAGGTCGGCGGCTGGAAAGATCCTGCAGGCCAGAGAGACATTATAGTTGAGAAGGAATACAACTTTCAGTCTGCCGTTCGTTGCAGGATCGTTGTTTACGACATCCGCCACGGCGTTGATAAGGCTTATGATCTCCTTTGCGATCTTATATCCCGGGGCGGCCTTGCCGCCGAAGATTACCGTCCTTGGAATGAAGTCTCCTCCGGGAGCGGCCCTCAGCCTGTTGTACATGGTAATGACGTGGAGTATGTTGAGAAGCTGTCTTTTGTACTCATGTATCCTCTTCACCTGAACGTCGAACATGGAGTCGATATCGACATTCACCCCGGTCTTACTGTGGATTATGTTTGCCAGGGCCTCCTTATTTCTTCTCTTTACCGCCCTCCACTCCTCCCGGAAGGTCTTATCCTCCGCAGAAGGAATTAGCTTTTCAAGCTCGGAGAGATCGGTGATCCACTTTCTCCCTATCCTCCTCGTAATCAATTCAGAAAGCCCCCTGTTTGACTTCTTGAGCCACAACCTGGGAGTAATACCATTGGTTATGTTGATAAACCTGTCCGGGTAAAACTCGTGGAAGTCCTTGAAGACGCTTTCCTTCAGTATCTCCGAGTGGAGCGCCGCAACGCCGTTCACCTTGTGGCTTCCTATGATGGCAAGGTGGGCCATCCTGACCCTCTTCACTTCACCTTCCTCAATTATGGACATGCGTCTCAGGCGTTCCACATCACCGGGATACCGTCCTGCCACTTCCTCCAGAAAACGATGATTTATCTCGTATATGATCTCCAGATGCCTCGGCAGTACATATCCTAAGAGCTCCACGGACCACTTCTCCATGGCTTCGGGCAGTATAGTGTGGTTTGTGTAGCCGAAGGTCTTCACGGTAATGTCCCACGCCTCCTCCCATCCAAGCCCCTCGTTGTCGAGAAACACCCGCATAAGCTCAGCTATGGCAATCGACGGATGTGTGTCATTAAGCTGTATGGCTATCTTGTCAGGGAACTTATTGAACGAGTTGTGGTACTTCTTATAGCGGTAGAGTATGTCCTGGAGGGTGGCGGAGACACAAAAGTACTCCTGCCTGAGCCTCAGTTCCTTTCCAACAAAGAAGTTGTCGTTTGGGTACAGTATCTTGGAGATGTTTTCGGCGTTGTTCTTGCGCTCGACCGCTTTTATATAGTGCCCGTAGTTGAAAAACTGCAGGTCGAAGTCTCTACTGGCCTTTGCCGCCCAGAGCCTCAAGTTGTTAGCCGTGCTGTTCGAGTATCCTGGGACGGGCATATCATAAGCCATCGCCATTACCTCGTCATGGTCAACCCACCTGCGCTGTTCCTTTCCCGATTCGTCCATATATCTCTCGACTCTGCCATAGAAGTTCACCTGATAAAACACCTCGGGTCTTGGAAATTCCCAGGGATTCCCGTAACGGAGCCAATTATCAGGGTGCTCCACCTGTTGACCGTCCTTGATCTGCTGATAAAATAGCCCGTACTCATAGCGGATACCATAGCCATAGCCGGGTATACCCAGAGTGGACATAGACTCGAGCAGGCACGCTGCCAGACGCCCAAGCCCCCCATTACCAAGGCCCGCGTCTTCCTCCATCTCTTGTATCTCCTCATAGCTGTAACCAAGCTCCTCGACCGCCCTTTCAAGTTCCTTTTCTATCCCCATGTTAACGAGACTCATATCGAGGCTCCGGCCTATCAAGAACTCAAGGGAAAGATAGTAGATCCGTTTGGCATCCTCGCGGTAATATGTCCGCTGCGTCTCCATCCAGCGCTCTATCAGGCGGTCCCTTACAACCCTTGCCAGCGCAAAGAACCAGTCCCGTAAGGTCGCCGTATATACGTCCTTCCCGACGGTACGCTCCATATGATTGCCTATGGAGCGCTTGAGGGACTCGACATCCATCCCCTTATAGTCGTACTTATGTACCCTGGGATCATAATTCGCTTCCATTACAGCCCTCCCTCTATCACTAGTTGAAACTCGAGCGGTTTAGTGCCGCCACTAAAAGGCCTGCTGGCAATGCCGGCGGTCTGCGCGGATGAGCCATGCGCAGACAGGCACTCACAGGCATGTTCGAGATCCATATTCGTAAATATTCGAGTATTTTTGATATTACTCCGCCTTAGGCCTTAGTCTCTATTCGGCATCCGAGTGAATATTATTTAGTTTTCCTCCGGGAAGGGTTGTTTTATATCCAGAGAATGTGCGGGAGTGGTTGTTGTGAGATCGACCCTTGCAACCCTGTTTGCCGGATCCCGTTCGACCACATAGAGGGAGTTCCGGCTGCCGTCGGTCCAGGCCAGGAAGAAGGGAGAGATCAAACTTACCCCGGCCACGCCGTCCCTTACCACCTCACCCACCTTGACACCGGCGGTCAAGTCGATCTCCGTCACCCGCGCGGGCGGGCCCTGTTCCGTCACATAGGCGGTATTGCCATCCGTCGTCACTACAATACCGACAGGGTGGTCCAGACCTACGAATACCGGAACCTTTACCCCTGTTGTAAGGTCTACGCGCCGCAACCTCCCATCCACATACCCAACTACATAGGCGGCGTCATTAGATGTGTCGAGGACGAACTGCTGAGGTTCCCCCAGATTAAAGGTGACCATCGTCTTTGTCCCTGTCGCTATATCCACCCTCCAGAGAACGCCCGTGGTGCCGGGGTCATCCCGTGTAGTGACATAGGCTAGCCCCTGGTCCAGATCCAACTGGACGTCCTCCGGGTGGCGAAACGAATCCGCTATGACCGTGACCGTAGAGGAACATGACGGGGTCGAAGGTGTCCCGCATTGGGGTGGGAGGTCGACACGCTTTAATTTGCCATTACCAGGGGGGTTATACTCAACGAAGTACAGTTGGTTCCGGACTTCGTCGATGGAGATGCCGATCGCGGCCTGCAACCCGGAGGTGATCTGCGTCTGCGTCACCGCCATCGCCAATCCATCAAGACTCAGGAAGGCTATACCCCAGCCAAGCAGTATGAAGACAAACTTGATTTTCTTAAACATAAATACCTCCTTGATTATTCCCGGCACTTTATCTATTAAAAAGATATATCTCGACCGCTCCAAAGGGGTTGAAGCCCCCATGCCGCAAATCGCGGGTAAACCTGCTTCTGCGGACAAGCATCCCATAGACATTGACACAGAGGATTCCAAATAGACCCTAACACCGGAATACAGGGGGTTCTTGATCTATCTGCGCTTTCTTTTGACTTATTTTACAGAATGGCGCCGGATGAAACGAGATCTGCCTCATGCAGAGAACGGAGTTGCTTGAAAGGATGGCCGAACCGCCGCTCATATGGCCGGACCTCCCGAGTATGAGGTTAATCGGATGGAATCCGACCTTGGTAGCCTTGCATGCGGGGCCGTAGGCGCCCACGCGCCTCTCTCTCCGGGGGAACAGATATCTATTCCCCCGGACGTCACTTACTGAAGTATCGCTTTCATGGACACTATGGTGTCAGCGTCTCCAGGTCGAGAAGGTTTAATACATGTTTTATAGGGTTGATTATAGCGGTTGCGGGCTGTCCCGCCCCTTCGTCCCTTTCGGAGCCCGCGAAGAGGAGGCCCACCAGTTTGTTGTCGTTGTCCAAGACAGCGGATCCTGAGTCACCGCCGGCCGACACATCCTCTTCAGCCAGTACATTCTCGATAACGATCTGGTCCACGAAGGTGGCCTTCTGGAAGATACCGTATTTCACCTGGACCGTTACATTGACGGTATCTATGTAACCGGTAGTATGCTCAGTGGTACGTCCTGACTTTCTCACAAACTGTCCGAGGTCGGCGACCGTGATATCACGCGTCTCTGTGGGAACGGCGCCGCCGATATCCTTTATCTCGTGTACGACATCACCGGGATTGACCGGTGTCGCTATGGCCGCATCTATCAGGTTCTCCGCACCGGCAGAGAAGTCTATAGGATGGAAACGCGTAAGCGTGGCGATAGTATCGGCAGGCGCAACGCCTCCGTCACTCGGCCCGGGCTGGACGACGGCGTCACCGATGGCCGCCTCGTTGCTGTTCGCCAATACGTGGTTGTTGCTCAGTATGACCGTGGCGTTGTTGATCTTATCCTTAACTAGGCACCCCAGTGTGCCGGCGGTTATATCCACATGTCCTATACTCATCCCCCCCGGACACGGCCTCATGCGCGCCACATTCTCCAGGGCCTGGAATCGAAGCGGCCGGACATCTGTCACGACTTCGAGGACCCCGTCCGGGGTCTTTTCCCATGGGATGTTGATCTGCTTCGGGATCCTGTTGTGCACCGGCAGGTTCCTCAGAGACAGCTTACGATTGACAAAAAAGACTATGGCAGGCTGATCCGTCTTCTTGCCAGCCACCTGCTTCATGGTGATACCGAATCCGTTGATACAATCACAACCTGTTGTCTTCGCAATCTGCATAAAGAACTGCCTCGCGGTCCGTATAACACGAACCAGATCACGCGTAGTCGCCTGTGCCATCTTGATACCTCCTTAAAGTAATGTACTTGAGTTACAGTGCCCTGAAGGTTCCACGCACCCTGACTTCAACCGGGTATCCCTCTATCTCCTTTGGAACCCGCTCCTTGGAAACCTCGCCATCCACGTAAACCATGATGCACTCCTTCCGGTCCCCCGTAAGCCCGATGCCGACTGCCGTCACACCGGGCAAAGCCATCAGCTCACTTTCGTGGGATTCCTTTATCTTCTGAATAGTCCTGCCCGCCATAAGCCACCTCACCAAAAGAGGATGTCAAGTACTCCCCTTTAAAGAAAATTTACCTTAAGATTAGCACCAACTTTGGGTGTTTTCTTGCCGTATCTTCCCTCTTTTTTGACATATTTTCTCTTTCCAGGATGCCGTAATGCCGGCAGGCCGCCGACCCATCGGTCCCCCTCTTATTAGAAGACGCTCCAACAAGGTTGCGGCTCTGGATATGTCCCCTCTGTAAGGACGTCTTCGAGAATCGAACCTGGTCGATCAGGCTCCGCCGGACACAGGCGCGATAGCACTCCTCTGCAAGTCGAAGGTCACCGGACCGATAGGTGTGGGTGATGGCTTCGCGGCAGTACTTCGGTGGCAGCTCTTCGTTCCTGCCCGTCTGCTGCTCAGCCTCTTGTTTAAGTTTGTCAGCCCTCTGCAGATGTTCCCAGGGCGGCAGCGGCGTCTGGCCCTGAGACGCTTAAGGCCTTTCTTAAGGCCATGCCTGGATATGATGGGCTCGATTTCAAAACGACACTCACTTGAGGGGGG
Organism: Deltaproteobacteria bacterium; assembly: GCA_015492395.1. GTDB lineage: Bacteria > Desulfobacterota > GWC2-55-46 > S146-70 > S146-70 > S146-70. The sequence goes on from WGFD01000344.1 coordinate 6,050, forward strand.
TGCGTGTCTTATGTTCTCTCCTTTTCGATATATTCTGTTTTTTCAGGTGGCGAAATATAGGCAGGCTATCCTCATTAAGGGGGATGTCCTCCAGGAGGGACTTCCTGAAGACCGTCGGCGGAACCCTGGCGACCTTTTTGAATGTCCTCGTAAAGTGGAACTGATTCGTAAAACCGCACGCAAAGGCTATGTTGCTCATGGGGAGGTTCTTTTCCTTAAGCAGTTCAATCGCCCTGATGATGCGCAACTCGCTTACATAGGTAGTGAATGTTACACCGACCATATCCTTGAAGGATCTCTCGAAACATGACACGCTCATGCCGGCCTCGCGGGCAACCTGAGAGAGTCTTATCTTTGTGTGGTAGTATCTATTGATATACCGTAACGCCCTATGTAGACCATTCATATAGCGCCCCGATTCCTTGCTGTCCGAGATGCTTTTTAAGCCGAGCGCGGTCCTCACCCCTATCCAAAGTTCCTCCATCACAAGGGGTTTTGTGAAATAGTCACTGGCGCCGCACCTGAAGACCTCGACCGCAAGTCTTTCGGATCCGCATGGTGTAATGATTATCACCGGGATCGACGGTTTTGCAGACTTGAAGAACTGAAGCGCCTCGGTGGAAGGAGGGTCGCCACCGTGGTCCAGTACGATGAGATCCACATCGTTATAAAAGATAAACTCGCGCGCCTTCACGGTGCTGGTCTCTACGATTATCTTGCAGCCCCTTAATGATGCCTCGAGTTCCTTAAGGTACCCTTCAGGTTGCGGATCGACAAGCAGTATCCAGTGTTTGTCCATTAGGGCCATTTACTCACCCAACTCCGTAATCCCGGTGACAGACTACGATCGACAGCCCCTTTCCGGCAAATAATCCCTCCATATCATTACTTTGAGACATAACATGTATGAATGATAATACTCAAGACATATTTTCCGGCCCTTTCACCCCCGCCGGCCTTCCCACTGCCCTATACATCGCCGTGCTTGATGGCGCTTTCCTCTCCTGCCGGGCATGGTCACCCCGCAAGGGTTATTCCGAAGCTACATGCAGGCGCTTCAATGAAGGAAGGAAACCTTCCCGGAAGACGCAATCCATAATACACAAGGTCATCAGTATATGCGTCTTCTAGAGAGCGCCAGGACAAGGCAGACCAAGGCGTGGCGAACCGGGGAGCAACGCAGAGGTATGCGCGGTTATGACGCTTAGCATATATAACGTAATAACGCGTTGACAGAACAGAGAGAAATATTATACAGTATGGTCGCGTGACCGGAGGGGCCTAAAATGGCCCCTTTTGCATGGAAACCAAAGCCAGGTTCGGATTTTGGCCAAAATATGGCGCTTGTGCCGGCCTGTACGGTCGGACAAAAAGCAGGTATAGATAGATGATGATTCAAGGCTTCGCCGGGTTGGGCGCCTTTGTGGCTATTGCTTGGATTATCAGCGAAGACCGCAAGAGAATCCCGCTGAAAAAGGTTCTCATCGGCATCGTAATCCAGCTGGCCGTTGCGGCCGCTCTATTGAAGGTGCCTATCTTCAGGGAGTTCTTCCTGCTCCTGAACCGGCTCGTCCTGGCCCTTGAAGAGTCCACTGCCGCAGGAACATCATTTGTCTTCGGATACCTGGGAGGCGGCATTCTCCCTTTCGACGAGAGGTCCCCGGGATCAAGCTTCATCCTGGCCTTCAGAGCCCTTCCACTGGTCCTTGTGGTCAGTTCCCTCTCGGCGCTCCTGTTCTACTGGAAGGTCCTCCCAGCCGTCGTGAAGGGCTTCTCGTGGTTTCTGCAAAAGACCCTGGGACTGGGAGGCCCGGAAGGCGTAGGGGTATCAGCCAACATATTTGTAGGCATGGTGGAATCGCCCCTCTTTATCCGGCCTTACCTTAAGATCATGACACGCAGCGAGATCTTCACCATCATGACCTCCGGAATGGCCACCATCGCGGGGACGGTCATGGTCCTGTACGCCAGCATACTGAGCGGCAGTATCCCCGATATCATGGGTCATATCCTGACAGCCTCTATCATAAGCGTGCCGGCCGCGATAACCATCTCAAAGATTATCGTCCCCGAAACAGGCAAGCTGACCTCGGGCGATCTGACCTCTCCCGGTGCCCCATTAAGCTCCATGGACGCCGTAACCCAAGGAACCTTTCAGGGTGTGCAACTGCTCATCAATATCATCGCCATGCTCATCGTCCTCGTGGCGCTGATACACCTCGCCAACATGGGCCTGGGCCTTCTGCCGCAGGCAGGCGGACGGGATATCACTCTGCAGCGGATCATGGGTTACATGATGGCCCCGCTGGTGTGGCTGATGGGCGTCCCGTGGAGCGAAGCCTTAACCGCGGGCTCGCTCATGGGAACCAAGACCATCCTCAACGAGTTCATCGCGTACCTCGACATGAGCCGTCTCACGGAAGGCGCGCTGAGCCCCAAAAGCATGTTGATCATGACATACGCCATGTGCGGCTTCGCAAATCCCGGAAGTCTGGGTATCATGATAGGCGGTATGAGCACGATGGCCCCGGAGAGACGGAATGAGATAGTATCCCTGGGACTCCGGTCCGTAGCGGCGGGCACCCTTGCCACATCCATGACCGGAGCTGTCGTAGGCATCCTGATCTGAAGCCTGTTGCCCTATGGCCGCAAGGCGACGGCGCCGCGCGGCCGGCACGGTGCAGGCTTGATGCCGCAACTAGATGGTGGTAGCTTAAGATAATGGGCACCCACATAGCCATAGACGGTTATAATCTGATCGGCGTCACTACGGGTATGGGACTGTCCTCAGCGGATCTCGAGGGAGCGCGGAAGGAACTCCTGCAGAGTATTGAGATATACAGGAGGACCATCCCTTCCAACCGGCGGACCAGGGTAACGGTAGTGTTTGACGGCACCAGGTCGGGGCGCCTGGCGAGAAGCAGGGAGGTTCACAAGGGGATCGAGGTAGTATTCTCCAGGGATGGTGAGCAGGCCGACCATATACTCAAGGAAATGGCGCGGAACAAGAGGGAAGGACTCACCATAGTCACCTCGGACAGGGAGATCGCGGGCTATGCCGTATCCAATGGCACTGTGGTCGTCTCTTCGGAAGAGTTCAGCGACATCCTCGCGAGGTCACTGTACGCCGATATCAAGGGAAACGATATGGAAGAAGAGGAGGAAGTCGACAAGACCGACAAGAAGGGACCCGCGCGCCGGCTGCCAAAGGAAGAGAGAAGGAGGCTGAGACGGATCAAAAAACTGCGAGGTGAATAACTCCCGCTACCTCC
>WGFD01000345.1 GCA_015492395.1 Deltaproteobacteria bacterium
CCGCTCATCATGTTGGCAAGCTCCCTGAAGACCGGGTTCTTCCTGTCGAGATAATAGTCATCGATTATCAAGGTATCTTTTGCGACGGCAAGGACGATATCCGGCCTCAATTCAAAGAGCTTTTGCAGCAACGCTTGCGCCCTGTCGAGAGTCTTCTTGATAGACGGATGATCCGCCGGATACATGGCCACACTGTGGCGGGCGATATTCAACTCGATTATCGCGCTGCTGAGCAACTGCGCATCCAGCGGAAGGTCTCTATTATCTTCCGGCATATAGCTCCTATTTAAAGTACGTGGTGCGATCCGCTTTGAGCCATATGGCTCAAATATAAGAGCGGGGTTTTCAACACTATTATCGGCCGATTAATGCCATTTCTTAATCACTCCGCACCAACGAACCGGTTCATGCAGATTAGTCCAAAATCCGGTTGGAACCCTGGGCAAACCATCGAGGCACTCGAAGATACAGACAGTTTCAGGGCCCGGCCGCAACAGAATCCGGGACCAATATATAGCCTTTACAGCCACATATGCTTTTGATAAGCTTGAGATCATGCACTCACTTAGAATCGCGATGGCCCAGATGAACGCCACGGTGGGGGACCTCGACGGCAATTATAAAAAGATAGTCAGGCTTGTAGAGGATGCAAAAGATCGCAGATCCGACCTTATAGTCTTCCCTGAACTGGCAATAACCGGTTATCCACCCGAGGACCTTCTCCTGAAACCGCAGTTCATCGACGGCAATATCGGATGCATAGAGAAGATAGCCGCCAAGGTTGGCGGCATCACCGCTATCATAGGTTTTGTTGACAAAAAAGAAGATATCTTCAATGCCGCAGCGGTGATACACAACAGGAAGATCGCGACCGTCTACCATAAGATGTTCCTTCCAAATTACGGGGTCTTCGACGAGGAACGGTACTTCCGCTCGGGAACCACCCCCGTTAATATAGTCCTTGGAGAAATCATTATAGGCTTAGGAATATGTGAGGATATCTGGTATCCCGATGGGCCGGCAAGGGTCCAGTCACTTGCGGGAGCACAGGTTATAGTGAATATAAATGCATCGCCTTACCATATGGGCAAAGCACACTTGCGGGAAGAGATTCTGGCAACAAGGGCGACCGACAATTGCGCGATTATAGTCTACAACAATCTTGTAGGCGGTCAGGATGAACTTGTCTTTGACGGTCATGGAATGGTCCTGAATGAGGAGGGTGAAGTAATAGCAAGAGGAAAGGCATTCTGTGAAGATCTGCTCATAACGGATCTCGACATAGAGGCCGTTTTCAGAAAGAGGCTTCACGATCCCAGGTGGAGAAAGGAGAAAGAGGCTGCCGAGGCAAGGGTAGAAGAGATAGTACTATCCGGAGGCAAGACGAAGACAAAGAGGAGAACTAAACCCGTCACACCGCGTGGAACCACACAACTCTCGCTCATAGAGGAAGTCTATCTCGCCTTAACAACCGGGACAAAGGATTACGTCCTGAAAAACGGCTTCAGGCATGTGCTGATAGGATTAAGCGGCGGTATAGATTCCTCACTTGTTGCCGCTATTGCAGTGGCGGCCTTGGGGAAAGAACATGTAAGCGGTGTATTCATGCCATCTCAGTATACATCCAAAGAAAGCGAAGAAGATGCCATGGCCCTTGCGGATAACCTCGGTATAGAGATATATACAATACCCATGGAGGAAATCTTCAAGTCGTACCTCAGGACGCTGGACCGGGTCTTTACGGGCTTGAAGCCGAACGTCACAGAGGAAAATATACAGGCCAGGATACGCGGCAATATACTCATGGCGCTGTCCAACAAGTTCGGCTGGCTGGTGTTGACTACAGGTAACAAGAGCGAAATGAGTGTGGGATACGCGACACTCTACGGAGACATGGCCGGTGGGTTCGCCGTAATAAAGGATCTGCCGAAAACCATGGTATACAACCTTGCGGAGCACATAAACAATGTGCAAAATACGGAGCTGATACCATCGAGGGTCCTTACGAAGGAACCGTCCGCGGAGCTGAAGCCGGACCAAAGAGACCGGGACACACTGCCCCCCTACGATGTCCTCGACCAGATACTCAAGGCCTACATCGAGGAAGACATGGACCTCCCTGGAATTCTTGCCAAAGGGTTCGAACGGGAAATCGTGATAAAGGTCATCAAGATGGTGGATGCCAGTGAATACAAGAGAAGGCAGGCCCCTCCCGGCATAAAGATAACGCCACGCGCCTTCGGCAAGGACAGAAGGATGCCGATCACTAACAGATACGAGAGCTATTGATTGGCGGGAAAGTTCCCCTCCATGGATAAGGCAGTCCCTTCAGGACCTTAAGCGGATTTGGTTTCCGAATGGGTGCTAGCGCGGCCGTTTCAAGATATCCTTTATTCGCTTCCTGAGATAAGGATACCATTCTCTTCCGGCAAGGACCGTCCCCAAGCCGAAGAAAAACCAGCTGCAAGCAGATGAAAGGGCGAATACATATGTCTTAATCTTGACCGTCACCGAGAGTGCGGGTATGACCAAGTAGAGTGGGTATACCACGAAACTCATCGTTATCAAGACCACTCCCACTCTGAACAGAAGGCCCTTCCTGCCCCTCACGTCGCCGAACTCGCCGTCACAGTCTTGAGAGTATCCGTCCTCCATGGCATTGCCGAATATATAAACATATTACCATCCAACTTTGCAACCAAAATCCACCACCTAACGAGCGGCAGCCCCATCTGCCTGTCTAACCTTATCTTGCTCCGTATCGACAGAAACGGCTCTAACAGGCAAAGAGTCCAAGTGCTTTCTTAAATACAGGTAACTGCTCATAACCGGAAGGCACATTCCCGTCTATGAACTCCGCATGCAGGAATCTGCCGGGTAGACACAAAACACTCCCCATTGCAGCGATACTCTCATGATTCCGGGTGCAAACCCCTCTCATCGAATACTTCCTTCTAAATTCCATACTTATGGGGATAATCCATCTCCATAATATGGCAGGTAACTAAAGAATTTGCCTATCCTGCCGATTATATAAGTAGAGGTGCATTATGTTAGAGAATAAAAGCATCCAGGAGTACTTTAGGGAAGTGGTAAAAGACGCCATCAGGAACCATGATCTTGATATCTATGAGTCCACGGAGTTTTACATAGTCAACCTTCTCACCGAATACACAAGGACAGAGAACTTCTATGCATCCACCAAGGACGGTTCCTTTGCCGAGGAACCACTGGCGCTGGTCCTCGTCAAGGCCCTCGGATCCGACCTCGGAGAGAGGATCCTGCTGCTGCGCAAGGTGGGCGATGTCTCACTCTTCATATCAGGCTTCTTCTCCGACAGCCTGAACAGGAAGGTGGTGGACATAGACTACTACATATCGATGGGCGAAAACGCTTACGGACACCTATCCCACCTGGTAAGGGCCAGGACGCCGGAGAATCAACTCTCCACGGTATTCAATGAGCTCTCCAAGAAGTTCATTCCGTTCGTGGAGGTCCTCTCCGAAGTGAGCGAGCAGAACTCCATTACCTCCATGGATGATATCATGAGACTGTATGAAAAGTGGCTGAAGACTAAAGGTAAACGGTACGCGAAACTGTTAAGGGAGAAAGGGATTCTGCCTATTCCCGGCCATACCATGACCAACCCCCACTAACTGTCCATATCGACGCTCCCTGCAGCAAGCTGCGGGGAATGCCTGCCTGCCCGCCTGCCTGTCAATCTTGGCGGACAGGTGTGTCGCACGCAGACAGGCGCTCGCTATGCATGTTCATCGGCCGCCCAGAGGTCCTCCTACTCTGCGACCCCTTCCTTACTCAAAAATACGGTCTGCGTCGGATAGGCGAACTCGATTCCGCGCTTAAGGAACTCTTCCATGATCTCGATGTTGATCTTCTGCTGGATATCCATGTACTTGTTGTAATCACTGCTCATAACATAGTAAACCACCTCGAAATTGAGGCTGAAGTCCCCATAAGAAGCGAAGTGAGCACGGTCGAATATCGTACTATTAACATTATCTATGATTCCCCTTATTATCGATGGTATCTCCTTCAGATCCTCCAGGCCCGTCTGGTAGGTCACCCCAAGGCTGAACACAACACGCCTCTTATCCATACGTTTATAATTACGGACGCGTGAATTGGTAAGATCCGTGTTGGAAAACACCAGTTGCTCTCCACCGAGACTGCGGATCCGTGTTGTCTTGAGACCCACATGCTCGATCGTTCCCATATAGTCATCGATAATGATGAAGTCGCCTATCTCGAAAGGCCTGTCGAAAAGTATGGCAAAGTAGCTGAACAGATCACCCAGAACAGCCTGCGCGGCGAGCGCGACCGCCACGCCGCCGATACCCAGGCCGGCGATCACGGTGGAGATCTTGAAGCCAAGGTTGTCCAGCAGGAACGCAATGCCGATTCCCCACATCACAACCTTTATTACCGGGAATATACCTCTTATATTGCCGGCCTGAACCGTCCCACCCTCCTTCCTGGCCCAGTACATCTCTATCACGTAAATAACCAGGGCGATCAGGAAACGGACGCCGAAAAAGGTCAGGACCACCACTCCCAGGACGTCGATATACTTATTCAAGGCCGGAGGCAGGACCAGAATACGCACCGCAAGGTAGAAGGAACCGAAATAAAAGATGGGAAAGAGGGTCTTTTCAAAGGTATGGATCATGAAGTCGTCTATCTTCGTAGACGTCCTCTCCGCCCATACCCTTAGACGCCGCAGGATGATATGCTTGAATACCCTTACAAGCAAGAGAGCGACGAGAAAGACCGCAACGCTAATGACATAGTCCAGTATCCTGTTCTGATAGAATGTCTGGTAAAACAACTCCTGAAACATGGGTCCCCCCTACTCTTGATTATAGAAGGTATAACACAGATATCTGGATTTCTCAAACGCGATTATTGAGCGCAGAACGCACAATTCTACGGCATCGAGGTTAAATTTAAAACAGATATGCCGATAGAGTATGGAGTGTACCACTGACTAAAAGGAAGAATACGGTTTTTCTTGCGTTTTAAACGGCGGCGCATCCCCGTGCCGCAGAAGGTCTGAACAAATCGGATCTTCCTTAAACATATTGGTAACTTGAGGCATCTTGTCCATGACTCTGATAAGCAGTAAACTGTGGGCCGTCGGAGGAGGCAAAGGCGGGGTAGGTAAGAGCTTCATAGCATCCAACCTGGCATGCGGTCTAGCGCAAAAAGGATATATGGTAATCCTGGTGGATGCCGATCTTGCCGGAGCGAACATCCACACCCTCTTCGGGATAAGGTACCCCAAGTATACACTCGGAGACTTTCTGCGAAAGAAGGTTCATAACTTTACGGATATACTGGTGCCCACACCCCAGGCGAATCTCCACCTCATATGCGGCGCTTCCAACCTTCTCGAGCTCGCCAACCCCAAGTTCGCGCAAAAACAGAAGCTGATCAGGAATATCTCCGGCCTCAACGCCGACTACATAATAATAGATATCGGAGCAGGAGCCAACTTCAACAACCTAGACTTCTTCAACATTGCCGATATAGGTATCATAGTAGCAAGTCCGACGCCTACTTCCATGCAGAATGCCTACAGCTTCCTTAAGGGAGCGGTCCACAGAAGGCTTCTAGGCATATTCCCGGAGAAGCCTATAGTCAAAGAGAAGATCTTCTCCATACTGGAAGGCAAGGACAATGTAAAGAATATGGTGGGATTGATCGAATCGATCCAGGAGATAGACAAGGACGCATCGTACGAAGTCATCAAGACGCTCATAAAGAACAGATACAGGCTCATAACCAACATGGCCACAGAGAAGGAGGGGGAGCGGGTCTCCAAGGCAATGTCAGGCGTCGCCTATCAATTTCTCAGGATGAAACTTCTGCACCTTGGGAATATAGCCAACGACAAAGGAGTAGAACTCTCCATCAGGAAGATGAAGCCATTGATGCTATCCGGGGACACAGATATATCGCGATCCATCCGGAATATTGTCGACAGGATAGTGGCCGAAACAGATCTGTCCAAGGAGAAGAGCGGGCCGGAAAAGAGGAGCAAGAGGACCGCAACCTCGATTAGCAGGGGATATTCCCAGGCCAATACGCATCTCTGTCTCAGTGACGAGATCGTATACAAGGGCAAGAAGCTGAGGATTCAAACAGAGGACCTGGGAACAGAAAAAGCGCAGATACTCTCGATAGTATACTCCGGCGGACGTATATTCTTTTCAAAAAAGATCGACTATAAGGATATTCTCGACAAGGAAGACTCAAAGCGGATAATCTACGAGAAGGTAAACCGGCAGCATAGGACCATGGTCGCGGGGATAAACGCAGGAAAGCTTAATCAGATCTTTCGTGAGAACGGGAATATATAGGTTCATATGAATAAGATAGCTCTCATAGGATCAAGCGATTTTCTTAATACAACCCTCTTCGACATCTTGAAGGACAGTGAATTCAAGGTGGACAGATACGATCCGGACTCTCCCATCCTGGCAGACCCTTCCGTGCTCAAGGCATATGACATTATCGTGGTAGATACGAACCTCTACAAAGAGGCGGACGAAGGCTTTTTCACCTTCCTGCTCTCTATAAAGGATTTTCTGCTGGCCGGCGCCGAAAACAGTATCCATAGGATCTTTCCAGAATCATCGTCACACATCGGTGACAACATGAGTCCGGAGGATATTATAGCCAGGATCAACAGTATCATATACAAGAACTCCGACATAAAAGACCGTCCGGTGCGGAAAACACCCAGGATTGTAACCAATATAGATGTAGAGTATGAATCTCATGGCATGTACCACAAGAGCAAACTGATCAATCTAAGCGCCAACGGAGCATTTATCAGCTCACTCAATCCACTGCCATACGGCTCCCTCTTAAAGCTTACATTCCACCTGAACGGGAAGGAGACAAGGATCGAGGCGGTCGGCCGGGTGATCTACAATATCGGCTATAACCTGGACAACGGCCTCATCACCCAACCGGGCTCAACCGATAAGCGGATTATCGCCATGCCGGGAATGGGAGTCTTCTTCGAGGAGATATCCGAGGCACACAGGCAGGCGATCAAGTCCTTTATCGAGTCGAATCTATATTAAGCCATCCATGACAGCTATCCCCGTGGGACGAAGGTCCTCCGTAGGTCCAGATTAACCGGATAAACACTGCGCAGCCTGCTACCGGAATCCAGGGAAGATCCCCCATTAACCATGGTATCTATTCCACCACTACTATTCTTATATCCATTACATTCGTTCTGGTGGGACCTGTCACAAGAAGGTTTCCAACCCCCTTTAAGAGGGTGTATGAATCGTTGTTTCTGATGTGGGAGTCCAGATCGAGGCCCATCTTTCTCGCCCTGCGAACCGTTGTACCATCGACAATCCCGCCGGCGGCATCGGTAGGTCCGTCACAACCGTCCGTGCCTCCACTCAGGGCATAGACACCGTCTACCCCTTCTATATTTATAGCCAAGGCCAGGGCAAACTCCTGGTTCCTTCCTCCTATTCCACCGCCACGGACTGTTACAGTAGTCTCTCCGCCCGATATGATGCACGCAGGGGGTCTAACAGGAGTACCGTACATCCTTATCTCTCTCACTATCGCTCCATGCACGCCGGCCACCACGCTCGCCTCACCCTCTATCATGGAAGAGAGTAGCAGCGTATTGTATCCATACTCCTCCGCCTTCTCCTTGGCCGCCAAGAGGGCTTTGCGGTTACCGGCGATCACGGCGGCTTGGGTATCCGCGAATACCGGACTCCCCGGCTTCGGCGTCTCGCTTACCAGGCCGGCCTTGCCGCTCTCAAGATACCTCAGTACAGAATCCGGCACCATCTTCTCAATCCCGTATCTCCTTAGCAACTCCTCCGCCTCCGCAAATGTAGTAGCATCCGGCACGGTCGGCCCGGAACCTATCGTGGATAGATCACCTCCAACCACGTCTGAAATGACCAGTGTGATCAACCCGGCGGGATGGACTGCCTCCGCAAGCCTTCCTCCTTTTATCTTCGAAAGGTGCTTTCTGACCGTATTTATCTGTCCTATACGTGCGCCACACCTCAGGAGTGTGCCGGTCAACCTCACCTTGTCATCCAGGGTTATTCCGTCAACCGGGGAGGCCAGGAGAGATGAACTCCCACCTGATATGAGGCAAAGGACAAGGTCGTCCTTATCCGCGCCCTTGGCGATCTTCAAGACCCTTGCCGCGGCCTTCAATCCTTCCCTATCAGGAAGGGGATGTGACGCCTCGACGATCTCAATCTTCTCCAACTCTCCACCGTACCCGTAAGGTACAACTGCCAGGCCCGCAGTTATCCGATCGCCCAAGATCTCTTCAATACCACCGGCCATAGGGGCAGCCCCCTTTCCGGCGGCTATTACATAGATGTGGCGGAAACCACCGAGGTCATAGTCGGTGCCGCACACTCTCAAGCGGTGGTCCTCTCTCCTGACGGCCCCTCTGACGGCACGGCGCGGCGACGCCGCCTCTACACCGGCGAGGAATATGGAAGTCAAGACCTCTCTCATGTCATCCCGCAGCATACACCGTTACAAGCACACCTTCCCAACCGAACACAACCACCTTGGCAGAAACATGAAATCACACACCGTGAACAGGCCCGATAGACCATTGCATCCCTTGTGAAGAATCGAGAACATAACCGCTTGAAGCCGCGTCGTCAGGCGGATTGCAACCGGGACAGGAGGAGCTTCACGCGATCTTCAATCATGTCCCGAACCGCCCTGACCCCATTCAAGTCCATACCCTTCGGGTCAGGGATAGACCAGTCGACGCGTTTTCCGGCCCTTACAAAGGGACATGCATCACCACAGCCCATGGTCACGACAATATCATACTCCATATCAATCACCTCATCCAGCGGCTTAGATCTATGGAGAGTCAGGTCATAACCCGCTTCACGCATAGCCGCTACCGCCTTGGGGCTTACAACACCGGACGGGTTTGAACCGGCGCTATAGGTGTCCACACTCCCGCTCCCGTGGATGCGCATCAAGGCCTCCGCCATCTGGCTGCGGCATGAATTTTCAACACAAACAAAGAGAACCTTCTTCATATTGAAGCTCCCTGCGGCAAGCTGCAGGCCTGCCTGTAACGGACAGGGAATCTACCTATGCAAGGAATTATCAGATTATATTACGCTTGCCAACCCTCCAGAGATCGTAGCCCTCTATACAGGTCTGACGTTGCCATGGGCCGGCGACCTTCGTGACCGGAAGGACCGTCAAACTTAAAATACATACTGCATCTGGAAGAATACCTCATCTTCGTCATTACCTTCTCGGCCTTTAAGATCTCTACCCATACGATATGTGAGCTGCACCTTTATGTCGTGTTTGTGGAAGAACCAATTGCCCCCTACCGAAGTGCGTTTCCACTGGGTTTCATAGTTATCTGCGTCCTGCACCTGGTACCCGGCCACTATCTCAAATCTCTGGGATATTACCATGTAACCGCCCTCAACTGCATAGTTTTTGAGTTTTGCATCGCCATCCTTATAGATACCGCCTGTCACGGCGCCGTCCACCGTATCGGCGTCGAAGGAGTTGTACTCGGCGTCGATGGAAAGGCCCATGTACCTGAAGGCGCCGCTCACCTCCACACCGGTGATCTTGTCCACGTCGTATTTACTTGTCGAGGTGGCAAGGCCGGTTGCAGAGTCCGTGTAGGTGTTGTTGTCGTTGTCGTTGCTCCACGAAAAGGCCGCCACACCTATAGTCGCCTTCAGCTCATCCCTGAAGTCGCCCTGTGAAAACTTCAGATGCCCGAAGGGGTGGTAGTCCACCCGTCCACCGACCATCAGACCCTCATTGAAGTCATCGGCCTTGTTAACAGGGGTGTCGAAGTCGAGCTTGTTCTTGTCGGGGTCGATGTCGGCGCTGACAACCGACGCGGCCCAAGTGAGCTTCTCGCCGGCCCCATGGCCATCAAGGTGCACCCCGAGCTGCCTGTCAGGAGTGCCGTAGTCATGGTCGCCCACGAAGGTCCTCTCGACAAGCTGCTGGTACTTTGAAGAGGTGATAAACTCCCTCGAGAACGGAAATTTGGCGTTACCCAAGGTGATACGGATCCCCTCAATACCATCGTACTGCATATAGGCGTCTTTTATGGCGACCTCCTGATCGGCATCTGCGCCCGCGGCCTTACCCATATCCCACTGAAACTTGCCCTTCCAGTCTTTATGGATACTGCCCTCGACATACGGCCTGAAACGGCGGAAAAAGAGACTGTCGCCGGCATCAGCACTGTCCGGAGCAACATAGTGGTACTGCAGCTGAATGCGCCCGCCGACCTTAACGTACTTGTCACCATCCTTATAGGCAACACCTGCAGCCTCTGGCCCGGACACAGAAACGGCCATAATGGCCAAGAGCAGCAGTGGAAAAACCAGGCGTTTGTTTACAGCACTTTTCATAGATCTGAACCTCCTAATATATCTTTTGTGCACTTTAAGCATGAGTTGCCCTGTATATTACTTCATTTTTTACCGTATAACACTATGAACACCACGCCACATATCGGCAGTTGTACGGCCAAACTTGGTTCCATCCCGGTTATGGATGCATTGCAATACCTCCTCTTCTTGTTATTAGTCAGATACGGACACCGGTCCTCTACGCTCGGCATCTTTCACCTCCTTGTATTTCTATTTATCTGTAAGGACCACCCTACACCTCTTCTTCCACGTCCTTCCAGCCGGGAAAATGGCGTATTGTCAGGATACTGGCCGTTACAAGCGACAGCGCCGGGGCTATCACCATGAGTATCTTCGAATATTCGATATCCTTGAACCAGAAGACCATGACCTCAGTCAGGGCGACCACGAGCATCGTATCAATAATGTAGGTAACCTTGACCCTGCCCTCGAGAAGTAGATAAGGCATGTCCGTAAGACTTCAAGGAGCGCAGTATGTAAGGGCGTTGACCATGTGATCAGCTTGAGTGCGCCATGGATATCGCCTGAAAAGTGCTCCTTCAGGTCATACAGTGTCTTTATGGCCGACCAGAAGATTCTGATCATAAACAGACTCAATACCACCCCTACAGCCCCTTCGAGCAACATCGACGCCTTGCTGTTGGTATTTCTTATGGATAGTTGCGGCATCATCGTGAAAGATTTTACACTGGCATTGTTACGGAAATATGTCGTAAAGGTTAAGATTATGAAACCGGAGGGCAATGGACCCTTACAGAAACCCGCATATACTATCAACACTAATGGGGTGGCGCTATGATGCAAGGACCGGGCGAAGCACACTGCTCCTACTGCTATGCGCCGCGCAAGCCATTCCGCAGATTTACGCAGAGATGGCGCGAAACAACCCTTCGGGCTGAAAACCAACTATGTCAGTCCTTCTAATTCCTTAAGTTGCACCTTAGTACCCAGTGCTATCAGCAGGTCCCCTATCTCTATAGACGTATCCGCGGAAGGATTGAGGATCATCCTATCACTCTCTTTCTTCTTTATAGCGAGTATATTTGCGCCTGTAGCGCACTTTATCCTCGCCTCTGCGATAGTCGCGCCTATAAAGGGCGATCTCTCATGCACCGGTATATCCTCCATAAAAAGCTCCTTCTCCGCGCTGTGCATGACCACATCCAGGAACTCAACTACCGCCGGCCGCAAGAGGAGGCTGGCCAGCCTCCGTCCACCTATGCTGTAAGGCGACAGCACCCTGTCTGCTCCGGCCTTGCGCAGCTTGTGCTCCGATTCGTCGATGTTAGCCCTGGCAACCACAAACAGTTTATTATTGAGGCTCTTGGCGCTCAGGATCACATAGACGTTATCGGCGTCCGAATCGGTAGCGGCTACCAGCCCCTTCGCCCTCAAGATCCCAGCATTCTTTAGACGTTCGTCACTCGATGCGTCTCCTTCAATGAAGTAGTATCCACGCGCGGCACAACGCTCTAATGAATCACGGTTATTATCCAGCACGACAAAGGCTATGCCTTCGCTGGCCAACTCATGGGCCACCTGCTCTCCGACACGCCCGAAACCACAGATAATGTAATGATCCTTCAAGACATCTATTTTCTTATTCATCCTTCTCCTCCCCAAGACACCTCTCAGATGCCCGGAAATTATATGCTCTGCGCCGGTTGTAATGATATAAAAGAATGAACCGACCCCCAGGACGATCAGGACTATAAGAAAGACCTTGCCTGGAGGGGAGACGGGATACAATTCACTGTAACCGACTGTAGACATGGTGATGATCGTCATATAAAGTGCGTCCAGGAATGACCACCCTTCTATCATCATCAGGCCTATCACTCCGAATGAAATAATAAAAAAGAGCAGCAGTATGATCTTTTTTAACCGGCGCTCCCAGTCCATCCCAGTACCTCAAGGCCCGTTAAGATCGCATAAATCCCAGAAGGGCCATGACATCCATATATCCCCTCATTCTTATCCAAAAACGGTTTTCAAGCGAATATACTTGAAAGTGTCCTCCTTATGGAGCATCGTAGGTTTATCGCAACCAGACGAAACTCCAAAACAAGAAGGGTAACATCATGGTACGTTGTGCAAGCTTGTTTAGTCAATTGATTTATATGTTTAACCGGCAACGCTTTTACAGGTTATCACACATGATCTTAAAGGTCGCCATTGGAACGGACCTGTCCGCCGGCAGGCAGAGAAGTAGGGGATACACCTTGAGATGAAGACGAAGAACGTATAAACTGTTGTCATGATAAAAACGGTAGATGCAGTAAAACCGAAGGATCAAGGAGTAGTTTGCTCCGGAGATGTCACTCGATGACTATGAACACGCTTTTCACGGTATTGTAGAAGTTATAGATGTCTTACGGATAAAATCCCCACTCCGGCCCCTCTAAATTAAAACATCATAAACTGTATTGCTGTCAATGAAAATGAGGATATTAAGTCTGATGACACGGAAAGGGATGTAACACCGTGGAGTTGACGGATCAGGCTGGAAACATCATGCGAAAAAGGCATTATTCGACCCGTATGGAACAGGCGCATGTACAGTGGATCAAAATGTTTCGGAAGCTTTGGCAGGATGTAGCCAGCAGGACGTCACGAGAGGTTGCCTGTGGACATCTAAGATGCGACTCTCGAGACTTTACCTGACCTCTTTGAGAAACAATATCAGGGTACGGAAGGTGGAAGTTGC
>WGFD01000346.1 GCA_015492395.1 Deltaproteobacteria bacterium
AGATCGTCCAGTTTTTTATTCTACAACTATCAAAGTTTCGTCCGGGTTGACGGTGTCACCTATCTTTACGTATACGTGCTTTACCGTGCCGTCCACAGGGGTGTGCACCTCGTTTTCCATCTTCATGGCCTCGACTATCAAGACGGTGTCGCCTGCGGATACCTTGTCGCCCGCTTCAACTTTGATATTGGTCACCTTCCCCGGTATCGGCGCGGTCACGTCGCCCTCCTTCCGCGCCTTCGGACGTGTGGACTGCGTGGTTGTCTTGGCCTCTATATGTCCGGCGGTTGAGGGCAACACTTCGGTAAGTGTCTCGATCATGACTTCTTCCAGTCGGTTGTCGATCTTCAGGAAGAACGGCCTTTTGCCTTCCGTCTGGTGGCCGGAACCGGCTACCTTTACATGGTACGACTCTCCGTGCACCGTAATGATGAATTCACTTGGAGCAAGGGCCGGCAGATGAGGTTTCTCCGTTGCCGCCGCTTCCGGCTCTTCTATGGGTTCAGGTGTCAGGTTGCCCTCATCCCGCTGTTCGAAGTACTCCAGTGCTACATTTGGGAATAGCGCATATGATAGCACGTCCTCTATCCCTCTGGCCTTTCCGCCCAATTCGCGTGTGAGACGGTCGAGTTCCGGCTCCAGGAGATCCGCGGGGCGGCATGAAATAGGTTTTTCGTCGCCTATGGCCTTTTTCCGTATCTTTTTATTTACTTCTCCAGGCGGCCTGCCGTAGAAACCCTTGAAGTAGTTCCTCGTTTCCGTGGTAATTACATTGTATCTCCCCTGTGTGAGGACGTTCAGTGTGGCCTGCGTACCTACGATCTGACTGGTAGGGGTCACAAGCGGAGGATATCCCATGTCCGCCCTTACCCTGGGTATCTCGTCCAGGACGTCGCCCATCTTGTCCAGGGCATCCTGTTCCCTTAGTTGCTGTGCCAGGTTGGATATCATACCACCCGGTATCTGTGAGATCAGTGTCTTTGTATTTACCCCCATATAGCCTGTTTCGAACCTCTTATACTTGATCCTCATCTTCTTGAAGTACTCCGCTATTTCGGAGAGAAGCTCTATGTCAAGTTCGGTATCATAGGGTGTTCCCTTTAATGCCACAACGAAGCTCTCTGTGGGTGGTTGTGATGTCCCTGATCCAAGTGGTGACAGGGATGTGTCCACTATATCCGCTCCGGCTTCGATGGCCTTGAGGTAGCTCAGCGAAGCAAGACCAGATGAATCATGCGAATGGATATGAATAGGGACCTTGACCCTTTTTTTGAGAGAGCTTACCAGGTCATATGAAGTATACGGCGTCAATAATCCGGCCATATCCTTTATACATATGGTATTCGTTCCCATGTCCTCAAGTTTTATGGCCATTTCAACGAAGCTCTCAATAGTGTGAACGGGACTCGTGGTGTAACATACGGCCGCTTCTACAGTGGCGTTCATCTTTTTTGCGGTCTTGATGGCCACCTCCATATTTCTTATGTCATTCAGCGCGTCGAAGATACGGAAGATGTCGATACCGTCTTTGGCGGCCCTTTCTACGAACTTTATGACGACGTCGTCCGGGTAGTGCCTGTAGCCTACCAGGTTCTGTCCCCTGAGGAGCATCTGGAGTTTTGTATTGGGCAGGGCCTTTCTCAGCTCCTTAAGTCTCTGCCACGGGTCTTCTTTGAGATACCTGAGACATGTGTCGAAGGTTGCGCCTCCCCATACCTCAAGGCTGTAATAGCCAACCTTGTCGAGCTTGTCGCATATCGGAAGCATATCCTCTGTACGCATCCTTGTCGCCAAGAGCGACTGGTGCGCATCCCTGAGGATGGTGTCGGTAATCAATACTTTGCGTTTCTCATTGCTTGCCATAGTTTTCTCCGGTGGTGTTGTGCTGAAGATCCCCGTGACAACCTGGAGGGATCTTCAAATGTAAGAAACATGTAATACAGAGTATGTACTCGCTTGCCGCACATCTTTATTAAGGAACCTCTGAATAATTCATCCCTTCCTTAAACTAGAAGCCGTGACATGCCGCTATCGCGGCTGAGATGGCGGCAACCAGGTCCGTCGGGTCTTCGAACTCTTCATAGTCGAGAAGCTCCGGCTTCCTGTCTATGAAGCCTGTGTCAAACCTCCCTTCACGGAAGTCTTTATCGTGCATGATCTTACGCAGGTAAGGAATATTGGTCTTCACGCCGCGTATGACGAACTCTTCAAGGGATCTATTCATCCTGCTCACGGCCTCTTCCCAGGTTCTCCCGGTCGTGATGAGTTTTGCCACCATGGAATCATAGAAGCCCGGTATTTCGTAGTCCTTATATATGGTGCCGTCAATCCTGACGCCGATGCCCCCGGGTGAGTAATACGCCGTAACCCTTCCGGAGTTCGGCATGAAGTTGTTCTTCGGTTCTTCCGCGCATATTCTGCACTCCATTGCGAAGCCGTTAGGGCGTATATCCTTCTGCCGCATGTTCAACTTCCTCCCCGCCGCCACTTCCAGCTGCTTCTTGACGAGGTCTATACCCGTAATCTCTTCGGTAACCGTATGTTCTACCTGTAACCGTGTGTTCATCTCGATGAAGTAGAAGTCGAGGTTGTCGTCCACCAGGAACTCTACCGTTCCGGCATTTGTGTAGTCGACTGCCTTTGCGGCCTTTACGGCCGCTTCGCCCATCTTCTTCCGTGTATCCTGGTCCAGTATGAGGGAGGGGGCTATCTCGATCAGTTTTTGGTGTCGTCTCTGGATAGAGCAGTCCCTTTCATTAAAATGTATGGTGTTTCCAAGGTTGTCCGCAAGGATCTGGATCTCTATGTGGTGCGGGTTTTCCAGGAACTTCTCGATAAAGACATCGGATACACCGAAGGCGCCCTTGGTTTCAGACTTTGCCGTATTGAAGGCGCTTTCCATCTCATCCCTGGATGCAGCCACCCTGAGACCCCTGCCTCCTCCTCCGCCCGAAGCCTTGACCATTACAGGGTAACCGATTTCGTCCGCCACCTTTATCGCTTCATCCATATCCTTGACACTGCCTTCGCTTCCAGGAAGGACAGGCACTCCGGCCTGCTTCATGATCTCCCGTGCCTGTATCTTGTCGCCCATCTTAAAGATCGCCGCACTGGACGGACCTATGAAGGTAATGTCCCCCTTTTCACAGAGCTTTGGGAAGAGGGGATTCTCGGAGAGGAAGCCATAGCCCGGGTGTATGGCATCAACGCCTATCTTGCTGGCCAGGTCTACTATCCTGTGGATATTAAGGTAACCTTCGATGGGACCTGGGCCGACAAGATAAGACTCATCGGCCTTCTTGACATACAGGGCAGTGGCATCGGCTTCGGAGTAAATGGCGACTGTGGCTATATTGAGTTCCTTGCAGGCCCTTATTACCCGGGTTGCTATCTCACCCCTGTTCGCTATTAGAACCTTTTTAAACATATTAGCCTTGGAAAATAACCTATTCCGCGGATTCTGTCAAGTTGAAGCTTGGCCCTAAAGGGGCACGACTGGATTAAGGGGCACAGCCAATAGTTATCTCAAGAGAGAATTCGGGAGGGTGAATGAACATCCATGGCGAGCGAAATATAACCTGTTTGCCAGGATTGACCTGTCTGCCAAGATTGACAGGCAGGCAGGCGGGTCGGATAGTTCCATGCATGAGGAGATTGCCTGTCTGTTACAGGCGGGCCCGCAGCTTGCTGCAGGGAGCTTCAATGGAGGATCTGTTCCAATTATTGCCGTCCTGTCACTCTTTGCGCACCGTTAATAGGACGGCGGTTCCTGCTATGAAGAAGAATATCAATGACAATATGCCGAATCGACTCGAACCTGCAAGTTGCCCGACAACACCAAAAACAGCAGGGCCGATGATGCCGGCGAATTTGCTGCTTACGCTATAGAAACCGAAAAACTCCGAACTTTTTCCTATTGGAACCATCGCTCCGAACATAGAACGACTCAGTGCTTGGGCCCCTCCTTGCACTGTGG
>WGFD01000347.1 GCA_015492395.1 Deltaproteobacteria bacterium
GCGAAGGCGGCCTGCTGGAGCAGATGAAGAGCCTCAGCGAACCTGCCATTTCCAAGGATGCCTCCCCTGCCCCGAGATCTCAGGGAGAGTTGATCCCCTTTCCATCCAATAAGGAAGGCGCACCAGGTTTGCGTCAACATCGCGAATAGCTCGCGTCATTCGCTCTTCCAACCTAAGCTTGATAAGTTCGTCAAAAATTGAAGATGCGGACGGCACAGTAAAGAGCCCCGGATGATGAAACGAATGCACAACACAGCAGATGGGCTTTTTAGAAAGCCGTCAAACCTCCCCAAAGCTGTACTCTGCCTTCACAGGTAGAGAGTATTCCTTGACAGAAGGAGTCTTCGTAAAGTATCGGGCTGGAAGTAGGCCCGATGGATTGTTGGGATACGGCAATTGGCCCATTTCCCATACACGGACGTCCATCTGAAGGAACCGGCGGACAGGATCGAGGAATAAGGAGGAGGCAGGTTTTCCCTTTCTCCCGCCCACCGGCAGCTGCAGGGGTAGCAACCACAATCCGGGTTTTATGGAATACCCTACATCTTTCTTAATCGGCATCTATCCTGAAATCTTTAACATGCAAGACATAAAAAAGGAATGAGTTGTCAAGAGATCCCAAACATGAAAGCGGCTCTACCACTGAAGAGGTACTCTTTTTTCCACTCCCAAGAGGGTACTGAGGCAAGATGCCAGCACAAGAAAAATATATTGAAAGCCTCCTCGTACTTGTAGTATGATTCCGGGAGATTCAAGACAAGGTGGGATCACAGTGCTATGAAGGATGTATCATTCAGAAATATCTTGCTGCCCACGGACTTCTCGAACGCCTCGGCGGACGCTGTTTCATATGCGCTCTCGATCGCGGTGAAGTACACCTCGGATCTGCATGTCTTGCACGTCATGAACGATACGACCGAACCAATCGGCTTTTACATTCCGCATCTCTCATTCGATCACCTGGAAGATGAGATGTTAAGAGAAGCCAATAACATGCTGAAAGGCTTCTGCAAGAGAACCATGGAAGGCATCAAAGGATATACGATGCAGGTCATAGTAGGTACACCGTATCTTAAGATAGTGGATTACGCAAAAGAACATAGCATAGATCTTATCGTCATGGGCTCTGTGAGCAAAGCCTCATCTCTGGATCGCCTCTTTTTCGGTAGTACCACTGAACGCGTCTTAAGAGCCGCGCCATGCCACATCCTGACAATACACCCGCGGGAAAATACGTCTAAAGAGAAGTCAACCTAATGTTCGGAATAGGATTCACGGAGCTCATAGTAATCCTGGTGATAGCCCTGGTGATACTAGGGCCGGAAAGGCTC
Organism: Deltaproteobacteria bacterium; assembly: GCA_015492395.1. GTDB lineage: Bacteria > Desulfobacterota > GWC2-55-46 > S146-70 > S146-70 > S146-70. Next base: position 1,332 of record WGFD01000347.1, read on the forward strand.
CCAGAGGTCGCGAAGTCGATAGGCAAGATGGTCAGGGAGTACAAAAAAGCAACCAATGATATAAAGAAGAGCGTCGAGGATATAGATATTAAAGAAACAAAATCTCAACCCCCTGCACCTTCTCCCGAAGACAAAGGAAGTCCGCAACAATTAGCTCAAGGAGGCACACCCGGGGATGTCTGATCACGATGGGGTGATGTCGCTCACATCCCATCTGACCGAGTTGCGGAGAAGGCTTATAGTATGCATTGCCGCCGTTACCGTCACGTCTTTAGTGTCGTATATATTCTCCGAAGAGCTCTTCACGTTACTGGCCGCGCCATTAGTCTCAAACCTCCCCCCTGACCAAACCTTTCTCGCATTCATAGGTGTAACTGAGCCCTTCTTTACCTACCTCAAGGTGTCCATTACGGCGGGTGTGGTGCTGTCAAGCCCGGTAATCCTTCACCAGATATGGGGATTCGTCGCCCCTGGACTGTACGAAAAGGAACGGGCGTGGTTCTGGCCGGTCATCATGGTCTCGACCATCCTATTTCTCTGTGGTGTCTTGTTTGCGTATATCGCGGTATTTCACTTCGCATTCAAATATCTGTTAGGTTTTGCAAATGAGAACCTTCATCCCGTTATATCGATGAGCTCATACTTCTCTACGGCTGTCCGCCTCCTGATAGCCTTCGGGTTCGCCTTCGAACTGCCGCTCTTCATGGTCTTGACGGCGAGGCTCGGCATTGTAGATGCAGATCTATTCAAGAAGTACAGGCGCTATGCCGTCGTCATCGCCTTCGTATTCGGGGCGCTGCTCACACCGCCCGACATAATCAGTCAGGCAATGCTTGCCGCCCCGCTTATAGTCCTGTATGAAGCCGGGCTGATCCTGGTCAGGATATTCGGAAAGAAGAAGGATGGCATGTAGATAGTGCGTATAACCCCTTCACGGCAAGCATTATGGCTTCCAGGATGTGATTAGTATTTTATCAGCGAAAATACCATGTGGGGTTTCAGCTTCTCCCTCCCATTCAGAGATTCCAGCTCGGTCATGAATGCGCACTCTTCGATCTTGCCGCCAAGCTTCTCTACCAGGTTGATGACCGCCGCAACCGTTCCTCCGGTTGCGAGGAGATCGTCGGCTATCAAGACCTTCTCTCCTTTCTTAATAGCGTCCTGGTGTATCTCGAGCGCGTCCGTACCATATTCGAGGTCGTATGACGCCTTGTAGGTCTTATACGGCAGTTTCCCAGGCTTCCTGACCAGTATCACGCCGGCGCCCAGCTTGTAGGCGAGGGCGGCTCCGACTACAAAGCCCCTGGCCTCTACGCCTATAACCACATCGATCCCCTTCCCCACATACCTGTGTCCCAGAAGGTCGACGGCCCGCTGAAAGGAAGCCGAGTCTCTCAGAAGCGTCGTAATGTCTTTAAAGAGGATCCCCTTCTTTGGAAAGTCGGGGATATCGCGTATTACTTCTTTTAATCTCTCAACCATCACCCACCGTCCCCCTTGTCAGATAATATCACTTCGTTTGATATTCTTATTGTGTGCTATACTCCTGAGCTTCTCCAGTGACTTCACTTCAATCTGCCGTATCCTTTCCCTCGTAACGCCTAAGGTCTCACCAATGGCCTCCAGGGTCTGTGGATCACTACCATCTATGCCGAACCTCTGCCTGATAATCTCCCTCTCAGTCTCGTTCAGCATATTCAGCCAGCCGTGAATCTGCTCCGAGCGGTTCGACTCTTCGGTAAGTGCGGATGGTGACGGCGTCCTCTCATCCTCAAGTACATCCAAGAGCGACTGGTCCATCTCATCGGATATATTAGACTCCAGGGAAAACGTCTTCCTGTCGATAAACAAGAGCTTTTTCACATACCTGCCGGACATGCCCATTCTATTTGCCAACTCGTTGATATCCGGCTCTCGGTTGAGGACCGCGTAGAGATCCCTCCTCGCCTTTACCAGCCTCTGGAGATCCGCATTGACATGTATAGGCAGGCGTACTACCTTGCTCTGGTTCACAAGGGCTCTTTCCACGGCCTGCCTTATCCAATAGGTCGCGTATGTAGAAAACCTGCAGCCCTTTGAGGGCCTGAATTTTTCTACCGCCTTTATCAGTCCGATATTTCCCTCTTCTATGAGGTCCTGAAGAGGAAGGCCCCGTACCATATACCTCTTAGCTATATTAACTACGAGTCTGAGATTGGCCTCGATCATCCTCTCTCTGGCCGCCTTATCACCCTTCAGGATCCTGCGCGCCAGAACCTTCTCCTCCTCAGGGGTAAGCAGGGGCTGCTTTCTGATGCCACCGAGGTAAATCCTTATAGTATCGTTCGAACGGGCAGGAGCGGAGTCTCTCGATTCTCCCTTGCCTTCACCATTTGCAATCTCTTCTTTAGGCTCATCTATTATTGCCTTCACCATCTGTCCCCCATTTGCAGACAGGGTAACAGCTACTCTGCACGTCCTCCCGCCGATAGCATGTAAAACACTCGAAGATTATATTAAAAATAGCACTGTCAAGGCAAGAAAAAAAGAGGGCTCCTGAGACGCTTCCCGCTCCTCACCTCGAAGTGCAGGGAATACCCCTGATGGTTTGGCGTTTTGCCTATTATGGCTATGGCATCGCCGGCACTGACCGACTCCCCCTTCTCCACCAAGTTCTTTGAGTTGAATGCGTATATGGTATAGAATCCATCCTTGTGCGACAGGATGACCATATTTCCGTAACCCCATATATCCTCGCCGCTCACCACCACCCGACCATCAGCCGCCGCCTTGACATGAGCGCCTTCAGGCGAGGTTATATCGATTCCATTGTGCAGCCTGCCCCTGTTCATGCCGAAGGGTGTTACTACCTTGCCATCCACAGGCCAGACAAACCGCTCCTTGTCCGTCACAACCGTCCCCTTCCCCGAATTCCTATACCTCGATACACCGTTACCAGTATAGGTCACTGTCTCCCTGACCTCCCTCGCTCCCGGAATGAATATCCTCTGGTCGGTCTTTATCATGGAAGGATTCTGAATGTTGTTGATCTCGGCCAGCTCCTGCAGGTCCATACCATATGTCCTTGCTATCCTCCACAGTGTCTCGCCGTCCTTTACCCTGTGGTAGACACCGATACTCACGCCGCAACCCGCATACAGAAGAAGCAACAGTGCGAGCACTATCGGCTTGTAGACTCCGGTCTTCATCTCAGAATTAGCTTTACTACTACGAATCCAGCTATAAGAAGCACTGCAAACAGGATGGTGAGGAGGTTGAAGTAGCGGTCGATAAAGTCCTTCATCCTATCACCATATCTGTATATCAGCCAGGCCACGATAAAGAACCTCCCGGCCCTGCTGAGGGCGGAGGCAATGACAAAGATCCAGAAGTCTATCTTGAACGCGCCCGCCGCTATCGTGAATATCTTGTATGGTATAGGGGTAAAACCGGCTATCCCTACCGCCCAGGCGTCGTACTCCATATAAAGCCCGCGGATATACTCATAGTTCTCGTTAAAGTTATAGAAGTCTATTATCCTGTATCCTATGCTCTCCA
>WGFD01000348.1 GCA_015492395.1 Deltaproteobacteria bacterium
CGGATGAAAGCTAGCATAACGGTGCAAAAAGTGTCAAGTACAAAAAGAACCGTCCGATATAGTCTCATATTTTCTGTTGATGTTATAACATGGCCAAATTTCATAAAATTATATTAAAGAAATCACAAGATTTTGCTTGACACCCTCATTACTTTTGTTATAAAAGTGACAAAAGTTATCTTTTATCTCCTGACTTGAAGAGCCCCCGGGGGACTCTGTCCAATTGATAATAATGCCAAAACGTATAGCTCAAAAGGAGGAAGATAGATGAAATACAGCGTGGCTTTTACAGTTGCAGTGATCTTGTTTTTTGTGGCTGCATTCTCTTTGCCAAGAGAGGTAGATGCTGTCCCGGCATTTGCCAGACAGACGGGTCTTGCCTGCAACACCTGCCACTTCCAGCATTATCCTCTGTTAAATCAGTTCGGACGTGCTTTCAAATCAAGTGGCTATACACAGGTTGGTGGTCAGAGCCTGGTAGAGGGTGACATACTCTCCCTGCCGAGCACCATAAATGCGTCACTTGTAACCAAGATCAGGTACCAGAAGACGAATGGGAAGGATACAACGGCTAGCCCTGAGAATGGCAGTACGGGTACCAATAGGGGGGAATTGCAATTTCCTGACGAGGCGGCACTCTTTCTGGGTGGCCGCATCGGTGAACATATCGGATTTCTTCTTGAGGCGGCGCTTCCGGATGCAGACGACTTTACGTCCTTCAAGATGCCTTTTTCATACGATGTTGCCGGAGTAAATGTAAATATTATTCCATTCACTACAGACGCCTTAGGCGCCTCCTTCGGCTACGAGCTGCTCAATACCGGCGCAGTCCGGAATATACGCGGTCTCGAACATAGAACTGAGACAGCCGCGCAGCAGTATATAGGCACGGCCACCGCCGCCGAAGGGTTTGCCTTCGCTATCGGCAATAATCTTGGTTTCGTAAATTATTCGCTCTGGGGGCCGGGCCATGGAGCGACCGACTGGTTGCCGTTCGCGCACTATGTGCGCGCCGCGGTAACACCGCAGATCGGCGATTGGGATGTCGGCGGCGGAATCCAATGGTGGGGTGGAAGCGGCAAATATAGTTCCACTACGACCGCACAGACGGTGGATACTACCACATCCAATGCGACGCAGCCGGTAGACAGTACCGATACTAGATCGACCTCCAGGGTCACCATTGATGCGTGGGCGGTGGATTTCCAGGCCCAGGGAATGGTCTCGACACTTCCTCTTGGGATATACCTCACCTATGCAAATGCCGGAAAATCTGATACCGATGGCCCGGCGAACTTCTTTAATTCAAGCACGAACGGTTCGAAGAAGGCCTGGACTGTGGTAGCCGAACTCGGTGTCCGCCCGGGCAGGGCGACCGTTGCATTGGGCTATCGTGCAGGCGATGACGGCACGTCTGCGAATAGCGAACAGAATGCGGTTACGTTTGGGGCCACATACTTCATAGCCCAGAATGTAGAGTTACAGCTAAACCATTCAGCATATAACGGCGACTATTACGACCTGCCGGCGAACAATGAGGAGGCAAACGGTGATCAGTTGACGACCCTCATGCTGTTTGCCGCCTTCTGAGTGCGCGATCATAGAATGGTACAGTACCACCCGGCATAGGGGAGGAGCGGAACGGTCTTCCCCTATCTTAGGAGTTTGTGTTCTAATAAGACGGCGTAATTATGATCCATCTCCTCCCAAACAGACATACCCTCTCATTGCTACTGCCCTGCATCTTCCTATTGGCCTCCTGCGCCGGTCCGCTTGAGTACAGCTACATGCCTCCAAAGGATCACGTACCTCTGCGCCTGAAGAGGCCGGTGCTCGTCAAGTTGGAGCCCTTCAGGGATTCCCGGGATGGTGTGAGGCCTGTCTACCTCGGCGAGATCACCGCTATCGTGTCCGACATGAATGCCACCGAGTTGGTTCTCGACAGGGATGTAGCCGGTATCGTAACTGAGGCCTTCATGAGGCATCTTAAGGGAGTGGGCTATACCGTTCAGGAAGAGAATGGCACAGCGGCGGTGGACTTTACCGTTACGGGCGAGGTGAAGAAGTTCCGGCTTGATATCGGCCCCAGGGACGAGATAGAGATTATATTGACTATAAACATAGTAGAAGATGATACAGAAAATGTCTTATGGACGGACACCGTATCAGCAAATAAAGAGAGATATTCCGGTGTTATGGGAAACAGCAGGCGTACCATAAGTATGTATATTTCATCCGTACTGGGTGAGGTTGTAAACAGGGCGATGGAGGGGTTCAATATCTTCGTCACGCAGACAGAGGGGACCATGGATGGGCATCCACCGGCTAAGGTTACGGATCGACCACTACAGGATGGAAAAGGCGCCCTCTCGATCAAGACGGATCCGCCCCGCTCTAAGATCTATATCGGCGAAGTCTACTATGGGCTTTCGCCTTTGCAAGTGGATATCGGACCGGGGATATATGGTGTAAGAGTGGAGATGAAGGGTTATAGAGAGGTGGAGGAGAGGGTGTCGGTGAGGACGGACAGCCTTACGGAGATGGAGGTAGAGATGGAGATGAACGGAGAATAGACCTACAGGCAGATATTAATGACATTGTCTACAATCCTGTTTGCAGGAGGTCTACGATGAGGAAAGTGATGGTATGTCTATTGGGGATGATACTGTTTCTTGGAACGGTCTTTTATACCGGCACGGCAGAGGCGCGGGAATGGACCATCCTTGGGCCCAGGGCCCTTGGAATGGGTGGTGCGGGTGTGGCTGTGGCGGACGATGTGACGGCGAGCTACTGGAACCCGGCCGCTTATGGATTCTTCGGGGCGGAGGATAACACCGAGCCGGATGAAAGGGACTGGAGCTGGTCCCTGGGGGCGGGAGTTGGTTCACAGATCCATGAGGATCTTGGAGGAGAGTTGAACAAGATCCTCCAGTTTGACTACGACGCGCTGGACAACGGCCAGATTGCGGCGGACAAGGTGGCCGACTTTCTTCAGCTGGTAAACGAACTGAAGACCTTCGACGAAAATAAGAACAGGGCCGCCACCATATTTGCCGATGGCCGGTTTGGTCTGCAGGTCGGTCACTTCGGGGTTGGAGGATATACCTTTGCGGATATATCCGCAAAGGGGGATCTTGATCTGGTGAATATCGCACCGGTGGGCGCGGGGACTACCGGTACTGACCTGATTACGCAATTTTCTACAACGGACAACTTTAACGACGGGACTGCGGCGCCGGCCGGAGACTGGTACTTCGATTCTGCCACTAAGAACGATATGATCAGTAGTATTGCAGGGATGCCTGGATGGGACACGACATCCGCGACCAACTATGTACAGGCTACAGACTATGGCCTTTACCAGTCGCAGCAGAGCGGAGAGTCCATACCCTCTGATATTACGTCAGATATAACCACCGTGGCGCAACTGGCCAGCGATGCACAGACAGGCGGGTCATTCGCGGATAACCAATCGAGGTTGCTGTTTAAGGGAATCGCCACGATGGAGGTGCCGCTTACCTATGGATACGCCGTGAATGATAACCTTGCCATAGGGGGTAACCTGAAGTACATGAAGGCGCGGGTATATAATACATCCGTCAAGATATTCAACACCGACTTCGGCGATGCCCTCGATGTCGCGAGGAAAGACTATGAGGACAGCCAGAATATAGGGGTGGACCTCGGGTTGCTCTACCGTTTCGGCGATAATCTAAGGGTTGGAATGGTAGGGCGCAACCTCAACTCGCCGAAGTTCGATATGAAGCGTCTGCTTCCGGGGGACAGAGACTATATCAGAGAGGATCTGCAACTGAGAAGCGGATTTGCATACAAGGTCCTCGGCTTTTTGACTCTCGCCGCGGACCTTGATATTACGAAGAACAAGACTACTGTTTCAGGCGACTACAAATCACAGAACCTTGGCGGAGGAGTCGAGGCGGACCTCCGTATACTTAAGCTGAGGGGCGGAATGTATAAAAACCTGGCCGAAGATGATATAGGTCTCGTATATACGGCGGGTATTGGCCTTGATCTGTGGATTATTAATCTTGATCTCGGTGCGTCGATGGCTTCCGAGAGGGATGAATTGGATGGCAATGACTATCCCAAGGAGACCAGGGTCGAATTGGCCCTGTCAATGCTCTTTTGAGGCTTTATAAGAGCTGGGATCTATTCTTCGTGGCGGGCTGTTTGCTGAGCAAGACCGGTTGCCCTGAGAACTGCAGGGAAAGGACAGATGTATATCCCGGCCCTTTCCGCTTGACACGACGGTCAAAACATTTGCAAAAACCGGTAAGGTAGGGTATTTTATCTTGGATTGTACGAAGAGGGCGACTCGCTGTGCGTTTTCGAGAAAATGGTGGAGGATGACATGTTTCAGGGGGCGATGACGGCAATTGTGACACCCTTCAAGGGTGGGAAGGTGGATGAGGAGGCACTAAAGGGGCTTATAGAGTATCAGATTGACAACGGGATAGGGGCTATTGTGACATGCGGGACTACCGGTGAATCAGCCACTCTCTCCTATGAGGAACACAACAGTCTGGTCGAGTTCACCATCAACGCGGTGAACGGAAGGGTCCCAGTGATAGCCGGCACGGGTTCAAACTCAACTGCCGAGACCATAATGCTTACTGAACACGCCAAGGACGCCGGCGCAGACGGAGCGTTACTCATCTCTCCTTACTACAACAAGCCTACCCAGGATGGACTCTACCGGCACTACAGGGCCGTCGCCGCCGCAGTGGACATCCCGCTCATCCTCTACAATGTCCCGGGCAGAACGGGTGTGAATATCCTTCCCGAGACGGTCGCCAAGTTGTCGGAGATAGAGAATATCATAGGGATCAAGGAGGCATCTGGCTCGCTCAGGCAGGTAAGCGATATCCTGGAGATGTCCATGGACGGCTTCCTGGTGCTTTCCGGTGATGACTTTATAACTTTGCCTATGCTTTCGATCGGCGCGAAGGGTGTCATATCGGTTACATCCAATATCGTTCCGGGCGAGGTGGTCAAGATGTGCGAAAGATTCCTGGAAGGCGCTCCGGGGGAAGCATTGCGGTCGCATTACAGGTTACAGGGCCTCAATAGGGCAATGTTCCTTGAGACGAATCCGATACCGGTGAAGACGGCACTGGCCATGATGGGTATGATCGAGGAGGAGTTCAGATTGCCGCTTACAGCTATGGGTGAGAGCAGGGATTCGCTGAGGGATACCTTAAGGGTATTTGGCCTGATAGACTGATTTGTGTGAACAAGGCAGGGTGAGATAATGTTAAAGACTGTTGTGGTCGGTGCCCTTGGCAGGATGGGCAGAAGTATCATGGACGTTGTCGCGGAAAGTAATGCTGTGGAACTCTCCGGAGCGGTGGAGACATCCGACAACCCATATATAGGCAAGGATATAGGGGAGCTCGCCGGGACCGGCAAGACCGGTATAAGGTTGACGGACGATCTAGAGGAGGCCATCAAAGATGCAGGTTGCATTATAGACTTTACCTTGCCCGAGGCGACTATACACAATCTGGAAGTCGCCTGTAAGTACGGGAAGGCCTTTGTAACTGGCACGACCGGTTTTTCCCACCACCAGAGGGGCATATTAAGGGATCTGGGAAAGAAGGGGCGGATCGTGGCGGCGCCTAATATGAGCGTAGGCATAAACCTTTTGCTGAAGGTGGTCGCGGACATGGCGGAGGTATTGGGGGATGACTACGATGTTGAGATCGTTGAAGCCCACCACAGATTGAAGAAGGATGCCCCTTCCGGCACGGCCATCCGGTTGGCCGAGGTGCTGGCCCATACGCTTCACCGGGACCTGGACTCGGTCGCCACTTATGGTAGGGAGGGAATCATAGGCAAGAGAAAGCACGATGAGATAGGAATCCTGTCTGTAAGGGCTGGGGACATAGTCGGCGATCATACGGTGCTCTTCGGAGGGGATGGAGAGAGGATAGAGATAACCCACAGGGCGCATTCCAGGGTCACCTTCGCGAGGGGAGCGGTGCGCGCCGCGCTCTGGTTGGTGGAGCAGCCGAACGGTCTTTATGATATGCAGGACGTATTGGGTCTGGAAGAGAGCCTCTAATCACCAACTGGATTTTCCCCGACCGGAGCTAAAATATAAATAGTGTTTATCCGTCAACTTATACAAACCCAAGAAACTAATGGACACTAAATGAAGTTTTCAGTTCGGAAAGGTATGGGGACTGTTACCGGTGAGCCGGTTGCGGAAGTGACCCCTTTCCGTATGAAGACTAAATAGGAGCGCTGCTATGAAATTCAGATTATATCTCATGCTCTTTACCCTGTTGGCACCTTCGTTGCTGCATGCGACCCTCACTTACGCCTTTGAGGGGCTTCCCGATAGTGCCCGGAAGTGTTCCGGTTGCCATACCCTTACCAAAGAGGAGGCCACCGGGATACTGAAGGCTCAGGCGGTGGATGTCAGAAACGCTCCGGTCAGCGGCCTCTGGGAGGTGGAAGGTCTTCAGAACGGCAAGAAGTTTATCGTCTATGTAGACTACAGCAAGGAGTATATCGTGCTGATAAACAGGTTTCTTTCAGTTGATGAAGTCGGCAAGCCTCCGAGCCTTAAAAAGTTGGACATCTCCAAGATTCCTCTTGATAATGCCGTGATCATGGGGGATCCTGAGGCCGAAAATAAGATCATAGTATTCGATGACGTGGAGTGCCCCTATTGCAAGAAACTCCATGTGGAGATAAAAAAGGTGCTGGAGAAGAGGAAGGACATAGCGTTTATGATCAAGCTCTACCCATTGGATATCCACCCCACGGCCTATGAGAAGAGCAAGGCCATACAGTGTGAGAAGTCGCTGGAGATGCTTGATGACGCGTTCGCGGGCAAGGAGATCCCAAAGCCCGCCTGTGAAACGAATGAGATCGATGAGAATATCAAGCTCGCGAGGTCACTTGGTATTACCGGGACACCGGCCATCATATTTCCGGACGGCAGGCTCCTGCCAGGTTTTGTAGAAGCGGATATGCTGTTGCAGCTGCTCGAAAACCGTGAAGCTGGAGGGCCCGAAGAGTCTGAGCGGTCTGAAGAGTCCAAGGAGTAGCGCTTTATTAAAGGCCCGTTGTGAGATATTATCCCGTATTCCTGGACATAAGAGAGAAGCCATGCGTCGTTGTGGGCGGCGGCGAGGTTGCCGAGAGGAAGGCGCTCTCCCTGCTTGATGCCGGGGCCAGAGTCAACATGATAAGCCCCGACTTTACACCGGCATTGTATCTTCTGGCAGAGAAGAATAAGATAACCTTAGAGCGCAGGGACTATAAGAGGGGCGATCTTAAGGGCGCGCTTCTCGCCTTTAGCGCGACGGACCGGCGTGAGATTAATATGGAGGTCCACGCGGAGGCCAAGGAGGAGGGGGTTCTTTTAAATGTGGTGGATGTCCCGCACATGTGTGGCTTTATAGTCCCTTCATTGATCAAGAGGGGGCCGCTGAGTATCGCCATCTCGACCTCCGGAAAGAGCCCGGCAATGGCCAGGAAGATCCGTAAAGACCTTGAGGGGGTCTTCGGAGAGGAGTATGCCGTCTTTCTTGAGTTGATGGGAAGGATAAGGACTAAATTGTTGGAGCTGAACAGAGAGTCTGCCGCCAACAAGAGGACGTTCGAGATGCTGATCGACTCGCCTTTGCTTGGGTGGATAAGGGAAGGCAACATGGAAGATGTGGATGATTTCCTCTTGAAAAACCTTGGAGCGGGATATACGACCGCGGATCTCGGCATGAATATTGATAGTCAGGGTCCGGCCTGATCATGATGAGGGAAGATGTTTGGTGAGCTTCTGGTTTTTTCATATAACTGCGCTGCTGTACTTCGTTGCAACACTGGTATCTATCGTATATTTCCTCTCCCACAAGGATAGGCTGCTCTCCATAGGGAGGAAGGCGCTACTAAGCGGTTTCGCGCTGCATACCATAACCATAATGGCCAGGTGGGTGGAGTCCGGGAGGACACCTGCGGCGAACCTCCATGAGGCACTCTCCATTCTGACCTGGATTATCGTCGGGCTGTATGTAGTAATAGAGCTCAGGTATAAACTCTCGATCCTGGGTTCCTTCGTCTCTCCGCTTGCGCTTATTATTCTCATTACGGCATCCCTTTTGCCTATGGAGATCGTGCCGCTTGCTCCCGCGCTGAGGAGTTACTGGCTGCCTGTGCATGTCTCACTCGCTCTTCTGGGAAATGCCTTCTTTATCCTCGCATCCCTATTTGCTATAATGTATCTTATACAAGAGAGGTACTTGAAGAAGAGGAAGATAAGGGGATTATACTTCCTCCTTCCATCCCTCGACGTGCTGGACGAACTTAACTACAGGGCGCTCACATATGGGTTTCCGGTGCTCACGCTGGCGATGATCACCGGCGCCGTATGGGCAGAGTATGCCTGGGGGACGTACTGGAGCTGGGAGCCGAGGCAGATCTGGTCGTTGATAACATGGTTCATCTATGCCGCGTTGCTCCACGGCAGGCTTGCGATAGGGTGGAGGGGGAGGAAGGCGGCCGTCTTCTCTATCCTGGGGGTATTGGTTCTTATGGGTTCGTTTCTGATGGTGAACCTCATGTCTTTGGGGAGGCATGGGTTTCTGCAATGAATATAGTCACTATAGGCCTTAATCACAGGACTGCGCCGATAGAGATAAGGGAAAAGATCTCCTTTCCGGTGCAGACTATCAGGGACGCCCTGGTCAGGCTCGTATCTTCTTCCTATGTGAATGAAGGTGTGATTATTTCCACCTGTAACCGTGTAGAGATCGTAGCCGTAGTTAATGATATTGATA
>WGFD01000349.1 GCA_015492395.1 Deltaproteobacteria bacterium
TATACCAAAGGAGGCTTCCTTATGGAAGACCTGCAAAAAGTTCCCCCATTTTCCCCAAAAAAACGCCCCTGACACTTCGCAAAAACATATTCTATAATACTCTCAAAAGGTTACACTCAAACAGATATGATTTTTGGGGGAAGTCCTGAATAAATTCACCTATGGACGTTCCATCTCTCGAATTTATACCTTGACATCCGTACCGGACGGTGTATAATACGTGTTACATTGCTATATTTGTAATCTCTGGTTCATCTCCGACCGTTGAAAATGCGCAACACGCCTTGGGACAAGTAGGCACCCCCGGCAGCTTGCTGCAGGGAGCCTGAAGACATTATCCGGCATATCGATACGAACCGCCCTTCCTGGATTATAAGGGTGGTAAAGTCGTAAGAAGTCAAGATCCAAATGGCACGACAGCAAGGACTGGACACGATTCGTGCGGCTGGATCCTTTACGGAGCCGTCAAGGATAGCGACGATGAAGAAACATATACTGCTTACAATAATGATCCTGCTGGTATTTGGTTTTATCCTGACCGGTACTCCATCCTTTGCAGAGGAGAGGATGTACAAGGTAACGATTACGAATATTACGGCGGGTCAGACAATTACGCCACCTCTTTTGATCAGCCATAGCAGGGACTTCCAACTCTTCGAGCTCGGTTCTCCTGCGATGCCTGCGCTTGTTATGTTGGCGGAGGAAGGTGACCCGGAGCCTCTGATAGAGCATGCCTCCGGACTCCCGTCTGTTTTCGGTTATTCTGCGGCGTCCGAAGCCCTTGGACCAGGGGACTCTGTGACCCTGGAGTTCAAGACGAGCGGGGGATTCAGGTTTATTACGGCCGCCGGCGGACTGGCGACTACGAATGACGCCTTTTTCGCTATAAGGGGTATCCGGGTGCTGCCTGATGGAGAGAAGACCGTTTATGCGCTCGCCTACGACGCAGGTACCGAGTCGAACTCCGAATCCTGCAAACATATCCCCGGTCCTCCCTGCGGCATGGCCGGAGTCCGTAACCAGGATGACGCCGAAGGCTACATCCATATCCATTCAGGGATAAAGGGCGGCGCCGATCTTGACCCCATTATTTATGATTGGCAAAATCCTGTAGCCGAGATCACCATTCGCAGTGTCCGGTAGCGGATGGGTTCGCAAAAAGCCGAGAACAGGAACCTGCGGTAAAGGGCTCCGGATGAACATGGCGGGCGAGTACTTCACTCGCTCGAGCTGGTATTCTCCCCGCGGCAAGCCGCGCAGGAATGCCTCAGTTAAGTTACATCGGTTTTTGGGCAAACTGCCGGAGATGGGATTATATCACTTGCCTATGCAGAATTGACCGAATATCCTGTCGAGGATCTCTTCCGTTGCGGTTTCACCAACAACTTCGCCAAGCCTTATGACCGCTTCTCTCAGTTCCAGTGCCAGAAATTCACCGGCCAGCCCCCCCTCGATGGTATCGGTCGCCCTCTGCAGTGCGGAGAGGGCGGAGATAAGGGCATTCTTGTGCCGCATTGATGTAATAACGATCCCCTCCTCCGCTTCGGAATGAAGCGGCAGCCCTGTTATCTGCGCAAATATGATATCCTCCAACTGGTCTATTCCTTCCCGGTTAGACGCGGATATCTTGGCGACACTTCCGCCGGCAAAGATCCCGGAGATCCTTTTCAATTCGGCGTGATCGACCATATCGATCTTGTTTATTACCGTAACTACCTTCTTATCTTTGATATCTTTCAACAGGTCCAGATCCTCTTCCGGATTGTGCGCGGCGTCTACGACATAGAGGACGAGTTGGGCACCCTTAAGCCTCTCCTTCGTGAGCATCACCCCTATCGCCTCAATGGTATCTTCCGTGTTCCTCAGACCCGCCGTATCCATGAGCCTCAGAGGAAGTCCTCTCAAGTTTACTACATCCTCTATTACGTCCCTGGTTGTTCCCGGAATAGGTGTTACTATGGCCCTCTCCTCTCCTAATAACAGATTCAGCAGTGTGGATTTGCCGGCGTTGGGCCTTCCCGCTATGACGGTAGCTATACCGTCACGCAAGACCGTTCCTCCCTCGTAGGTGCCGATGATCCTTTTCAGATCCTCTTGTGCCTTATGTAAAACTTTCCTGCTGTCCGATATGGTGAGATCATGCGTGCCTTCTTCGTCCGGGAAGTCAAGATCGGCCTCTATAGTTGCCAGGTGGTTAAGGAGCAGTGATTTGATATCGTTTACCGCCTTCGAGAGTTGGCCGCCTAGGTGTGCCTGAGCCACACGAAGTGCCAGACCGGTCTTGGCCCGTATAAGTTCAATGACCGCCTCGGCCTGGACAAGATCCATCTTCCCGTTGAGGAACGCCCTCTTTGTGAATTCACCGGGTTCCGCCAGCCTGGCGCCTTTCTTCAGGATTGCCTCCAGTGCCATATTCAAGACTAGTCTACCGCCATGGCAGTGCAACTCGGCGACATCTTCCCCCGTGAAGGAGTGGGGAGAGTACATGACGGTCAGCAGGCACTCGTCCACCGGTGTGCCGCTGCCGCTGTCTATGAGGGTTCCGTGGTAGAGGCGGTGCGTGGTATAGTTCTGTCGTCTCCGTTTTCCCCTGAAGACCTTCAGGGCTATCGATTTTGCATCCGGTCCGCTTAACCTGATAATGCCGATCCCCCCTTCGCCATGGGGGGTCGCAATGGCCGCAATGGTATCGGATATGTTCAATTCCGCGTTACTTTAAGGTCCGGCAAGCTATACTAGGCGCTCTTGTTAATCATGTACTGTTGCCCAATCTGTATGATATTATTCACAAGCCAGTAGAGTACGAGGCCTGTGGGGAAGTTCAGGAATAGAAATGTGAAGATTATGGGCATCATCAGCATTATCTTTTCCTGGGTCGGGTCCATGGCGGTTGGCGACATCTTCTGTTGTAGAAACATAGAGGCTCCCATGAGCAGTGGAAGCGGTCCGAAGGCCGAGCCGCCGACAATAGGTATGACATCCGGGATCCGCATAAGTGTGTCCGGCCCCGAAAGGTCCTTTATCCAGAGGATAAAAGGGGTATGTCTGAGTTCAATAGCCACATAGAGGACCTCATAGAGGGCGAAGAAGACCGGTATCTGGAGGATCATGGGGAGGCATCCACCGAGAGGGTTTATCTTCTGCCGTTTATACAGTTCCATGATCTCCTTATTCATCCTCTGCTTGTCGTTTTTAAACTTCTCTTTTATGGCCGCCATCTGAGGTTGAACCTTCTGCATGTTCTTCATGGCCTTCAGGCTGTGCTTGGTAAGGGGGTAGAAGAGGATCTTTATAAATACCGTTAGGATGATGATTACAAGGCCGTAGTTGCCCAAAAATCTCTGAAGAAAGTTCATTACGACCAGCATGGGCCTCGCCATAAATGCAAATTTCCCGAACTCTATGGCTTCCTCTAGACCTATCGAGTGACTCTTCAACCTGTTGTACTCTTTCGGGCCCATATAGGTACTGTAATCGAAGGAGGTCGCTTTGCCCGTGGGGATGTCGATGGGCAGGAAGAGGTCGGCCCTCAACGCGTTTCCCTCCAGTTCATATGCCGACCATTGCAGCTCCGTCTCCCGTGGCGGGATGATCGCCGTAAGGAAGTACTTATCTTCCAAGCCTATCCATTGGGGTTGCAGCTTCCTCGACTCTATCTCTCCGGACCGTTCCAGGTTGCCATCGGCACGTATTATAGTCCCCTTATGGTACGCATAGACCCCAGTCTCCTTTTTCTTTGCGCTGTTACTTAATGTGAACGCCGCTATGTCCGTTGACAGCCCGCCTTGAAGCCGGGAACCGGTGCCATTGTAGATGTACGTTTCTCCTTCGAAGAGGTATTTGGAGCCGGTAAATGTGTACCTCTTTTCTATCTTGATCCCTTCGGGCGACTGCCATGAAAATGCAAGGCTTGAGTTTCCTTCCTCAGATAAGGTGATGTCGTCGCCGGAGGTGGTGAAGTAGAGGGGGGTACGGTCTTCGTCAAGCATCAAAGTGGTGGCAAAGGATGTCTTTTGATCTATGGCCGCCACCATCTCTATGTTAGGGGAGCCGGAGTCCAGTTCCGTCCGGTATGCCTTGATCTTCCAGCTCTTGATTCCCCCGCCGGACGTGGAGAAGACTGCGGTATAAAGTGGCGTGTCAACGGTTATAAGCTTTTCCTCATGGACAACCTTCCGCTCGGGTTCTTCAGGAGGCGACGCTGCTGTCGCGGGCGGGCGGGTGTTAAGCAATGCCTGTCTGTCGGCATTTTCAGTGGTCGCCTCCTTCTTTACGGTTTTTTTAGGCTGTTTGGAGA
>WGFD01000350.1 GCA_015492395.1 Deltaproteobacteria bacterium
ATACAACATGGTCCTTTCCAGAAAGCGGGCCGAGAGTGTAGCACAGTACTTTATAAGCACTGCAGGTGTGCCAGAGAAGAGCATTCATGTCGCATACTACGGTGAAAGGCACCCTGTCGCCCCGAATGATTCCGAAGAGGGGCGTAAGATGAACCGAAGAGTGGATATACACCTGATCCCTTCCATGGATGACATCCCGGATTGATCCGCTGAGGATAGTGGCGATGAAGGAGATTAAAAAAGAGGTCATCAGTATAAAACAGGTCGTATCGTCCTGTTTGCAGGAGTTGCAACAGATAAACAGCCCCGAGAAGATCAATGAAGATATAGTCATGGAGTTCAAGAACCGCTCCAGGCCTATTAAGCTCATTACTCAAGAGAGGGCTGTGTGGATGAGTAAGGTTATATTCTTCGATAATGAATTCCTGTACGTAAGGGTGCCACCGAACTTTGAGTCCAGCACCGGGGCCTTCATGTTGGTGGAGTTTCCAACAAAGAATGGAAGCTATGTGATCCAGTCGTTTGTAAAGAGTGTCAGGGACCCTGTACTCTGTTTGAAGTTCCAGGACCCCAGGAGGGATAAGCGCATTCCCCCTCCTCCTGTGAATAGCATAGCTTACGCGCAGGTTGACAGTAACAGCAATTGGTTTAACGATGACAAAACCTTCATTGTCCGGTCGGTTATGGAGGAGAAGGATGATGCGGGAAAGGTCCTTGTCGTGGATTCAATAGGTGTTTTCAAAAAGGAGACCGAGGAAGGGGAGAAGGTTGTATCGGTATCGGAAAAGGATACGGCGCCGCTGAAGTCACATATGGTTAAAGCGGAACTGAAGGATCTCTCTCTCGGTGGTTGTTCGATGAATATACGGGGTGATAACATTCCTAAAAATTCCATGTTATACCTGAACCTTAACCTGGTGAACGAGAGTTATAGGGTGAGAGAGATGGAGCTCTTGATCTTCGGGGTTGTAAGGAATGTCGCGCCGCTTGATGAAATGATGTTCAGATATGGTATGAGTTTCATCAGGCGCCTCGTGGTGGATTCCATAGAAGGTTTCCTGCAGGAGTTAAGCAAGACGGCCCCGTAAAAGGTCCATATGCCGTGTTGTTCTCCATCCTCCGCCTGTCCGGCCTGCCGGCTGTGCCGGTCGGATCATAAAGGTGTAATGTTTTACCGCGGTGGCAATCCTATCGCCTTCCCGGCATTACTCGCCTTTTCGATATCCTTTATGTCCTTTATGTCGGCATTCGTGAGGTCTGCGTTTTCCAGGTCGGCTCCGTAAAAGCTTGCTCCACTTAGTTTGGCCCCTCTGAGATCGGCCCAACCGAGATTGGCATTCCTGAGGTTGGAGTCTTTAAGGTCGGCCATAAAGAGGTTGGCGCCGAAGAGGTTGGCGCCGGTCAGGTCCGCACGTCTCAGGTCGGCGTTGGGAAGCTGGGCGCCGAAGATACCGGGTGTAATCTTTTTTACGCCCCAACGGTCGATCTCGCGCGGGTCTCTTCCGCCCATATTCGCCCTCCGTAGATTGGCGTCCTGCAGGTTTGCCTGGATGAGCGATGCGCCCTCCATGTCTGCGTGCTCCAGATTGGCCCGCGCCATATAGGCACCTGCAAGGTTGGCCCCGGTCAGGTCCGCGTATCCGAGGTTGGCCCCGGCCAGCATGGATCTTGCGAGGTTGGCTCCTGAAAGGTCGGCCCTGTATAGGGATGTCCTTATCATGGTGGCGCCCGTAAGGTTGCTGCCGCTCAGATCGGCCTTGGTCAGGTTGGCGCTCATCAGGTTTCCTCCTGCCAGGTTGCTGCCGTGCAGATCCGCATACTTGAGGTCGGCGCCGACAAAATTGAAGCCGAAGAGGTTCAAGTTGCTCAGATCCTTACCCTCGAAGTCCTTGTCACGCCGCATAATCTCACGGACCTCCTCGATGGTCAACCGGTTTCCGGAGCAGTAGGCCGCCCCGGGCGCCGTTATGGTCAAAATGAGCGGTATGGTGAGGGCGAGCAACATTACAGTATGATAGGAATGCGATCCAAGATGTACCGAGTGGTTACATGCAGTCATAAAAGAATTCCTCCAGGCCGGATAAGGCCGTCGGTATATCTGTGCTTGTCTTCCATACCGGAACCGCTCTAAAAGTGGGCATGGCTCTTCGGCGGCCCGATAAGCCTGCGTCGCGAGTGCCTGTCTGCATGGTGCCGGTACCTGTCCGCCGGGATTGGCAGGCGGGCAGGCAGACATTCCCCGCAGATTGCCGCTGGAAATGCTTCGCCGGAAACCGTTAGATGACGAACCTGCCGTTCTTCTGGATGAGTCTGTCGTCTATGTACAGCATTCCGCCTCTTCTCAGGTCCTTTATCATATCCCAGTGTATAGCGGAGTCGTTCTTTCCACCGGCCTCCTCGTAGGAACGCCCCACGGCGAGATGCACCGTTCCGCCGATCTTCTCATCGAAGAGGATGTCCTTTGAGAACCGTTTTATACCGTAGTTGACCCCTATCCCGAGTTCTCCGAGAAGGCGTGCACCATGATCTGTGTTCAGCATGGCCGTCAGGAACTCTTCGTTTTTATCGGCCGAGGCGTCTATAACCCTTCCATCCTTGAACTTCAGGCGGATGCCTATTACCTCCCTTCCCTGGTATATCGCCGGCATATCGTAGTAGATGTGGCCCTCGGCTGAGTCCTCAACGGGTGAGAGGAAGACCTCTCCGTCCGGCATGTTCCTCTCGCCGTAACAGGCCAAGGCCTTTCTCCCCTTTATGCTCAGCGTAAGATCCGTCTCTTCCCCGATGATCCTGACGGTCTTTCCCCTGTCGAGGAGTCTCTTGAGCTTCATCTCCTCCTTCTTGACCTTGTTCCAATTGATATTAGTGGCATTGTACAGGAAGTCTTCATACTCGGCCAGGCTCATGTCGGCCTCCTGCGCCAGGCCGTTGGTGGGAAAGTTGCACAACACCCACCTCTTCTTGTTGATTATGATTTCGCTGACCGGCTTCAGCGCCTTGCTCCTTGTTACCACCTTTTTCGGGGAGATGCCGGAGAGGGCCTTCTTGTTGACCGCGGCCCTTATGTTGACAAAGCAGTCTATATAATTGGCTTCATAAAGCTTGGTTTTGGGCAGGTGGGACAACTGCCTGGCGGATGCATTGTCATAGAAGATATTTGCCAGTTCTTCGAAGGCAATGCTGGTCATGGGGTGCCCGCCCGCCTCCAATACCTTCCTGTATGTTTCAAGAACAATAGGCTTCGCCATCTCTGAGGATGCGACTATCATTACGGTCTCTCCCCGTCTAACCCTTAATGAGTGGCTGATCAGTATCTCAGCGAGTTTAACGACGCGCGGATCCGGCATGGTACCCTCCTTTCATACGTATGTCTTATTTTACCTCTTCGGCCGGTATGTATTATAGTGCCTCTTTGCGGTAGAACTGGATTATAAGGGTTAACGGTCCGTTATTCAAATAAATAGTTGATAGTCCGTCGTGTAACGGCGTTATCTCTTTTCATCGCATAGCGGGCTGTATGTTGGCTCCTGTCGAAGTGATCCGGAGAGGGTGTCCGGTTGATATGCCGTTATTCCTAAGGAAACTCTGATTTATTGCCTGTCTCGTCATTGCGAGCGCAGCGAAGCAATCTCGTTTTTAGTAAAATCCAATACTTAGAGATTGCTTCATCGCTTAGCGCCTCTGTTAGACGAATTAATCAGACTTTCCCTAAATAAATAGCATCAATATACCATAGGGATAATGCTTACTGGCTATGCGGATCTCGACTCCACGATAGCTGCTGTCAACAAGGGCAAAGTATACCGGTTTATTACCAAACCATGGGGTAACGAAGAGTTGCTATTGACGGTTAGACAAACCTCGGAATTCGGGGATCTTATGCTGACCAACAGGTATTTGAAGAAGACGGTGAATATGCAGTCAAACCTGCTCTAAAGAGCTGGAGGAGCGTTATCCCGGTATTTCCGAGGTAAAGAGGAATGAGGACGGTGCAATCATAGTTGACGACGAGGAGTTGGAAGATCCGCATATCCGAGGACTGCTGAATTAGCAGTTGGCATGAGAAGGTCGTCCCTCTTCTGTGTTATCACCATGCACCTCCGGGGCGTGTGCGCCGAGTGCACTTCGTTTCTCCGCTTTTCGGTGCCCTGCACCTACAGCGGCTTTCAATATGGGAAGGAGGGATTCTTTTGTGCAATGGGACTGTTCCAGGTTTACGCCCGCCCGTACGCGGTACGCAGGCCTGGGTCGGGCATGGCGGAACTGTGGACTGTTAGCGGTAAGCCGGTTACATAAAGTAGTCCTTTCCGGATGTAACCCAGACTCAGAAGAGGTCTAAGGCGTGGGCACGGTCCTTGTTGTTGACGATAACGAATTAGTGAGGCGCCTTGCAGGTGCCTTCCTGGAAAGGGCCGGCCATGTCATCTTTCCGGCCGAGCAATCAATAGAAGTAGCGGATATCTTGAATAAGAAGAATATAGAGGTGGTTTTTCTTGAGCCGGTCCTCCATTCGGATTCCGGCGTCAATATGTTCCGGCGGATTAAAGATACCCGCCCTGATACTCCTGTGATCGTTATGACTGCCTCCGCGTCGATGGAGTCGGCTATCAAATCATTCAGGCTTGGTGGTTGCGACTATATTAAAAAGCCACTTAATCCACACGAACTCTTGCATTCAGTCGAAAATGCCCTGGTAAAGCGGAGCCTGCTCGTGGAGAGGAGGATACGCATGCAGAAGATGGAGGAAAGGGCCAAGAAGCTCGAACTCTTTGAGAAGGCATCCATGGTGTTCTCTTCCACACTCGACCTGAGGGACCTCCTGGAAAGGATAATGAGTATTACTAAGGATACTATTGGAGCGGAGGCATGCTCCGTCTTGCTGGTGGATAAGGCCTCCGGCGAACTCTCCTTTGCCGTGGCCATAGGTAAAAAGGCGGATGAGTTAGGTGGTTTCAGGATTAAGCCCGGCCAGGGGATCGGCGGGTGGGTCCTTGAGAACGGAGAGAGTATCCTCGTTGAAGACGCCGGCAAGGACGAGAGGTTCTTCGCCGGTGTTGACAGAAAGACCGGCTTCAAGACCAGGTCCATAATAGCCGTGCCGCTTTTCAAAAATGGCATGATAATAGGGGTGATAGAGGTTATCAATAAGATCGGTGATACACAGTTCTGTGTAGAGGACAAGGACGTGTTGGTAACGTTATCGGGGCAGGTCTCTGTTGTCATAGACAATGCGATGTTGGCGGAGGACCTGAAGAGGTCGCATGAGAAGATAGGTGAATACAGCAGGGACCTGGAGCTGATGGTGCACCAGAGGACGGAAGAGCTGGAGAGGGCCATTCGGGAGCTCAGGGCTACTCAAGCTGATCGAACAGTCGAGGGAAGGGGCCCATAGGGTATCCGCGATAGTAAGGAACCTGATGGACTTTTCCATTGCGGATGAGGTCGGAAGGCAGCGTGTGGGTCTGCACATGGCCCTGGACAATACCCTGGGCGTACTGTGGAACGAGATTAAGTACAAGGCAGAGGTTATCAAGGATTACGGGGACATCCCCGGTGTCGAGTGTTTATCCGGCGAGATCAACCAGGTGTTTCTGAATCTGTTGCTCAATGCCGTCCAGGCTATTGAGGAGAGGGGGGGCATCACTATAAAGACGTACGGCGAGGCCGGCCGTGTCTGTATACAGATAGGTGACACCGGCTCCGGTATGGCCGCCGGGAACCTGAACAGGCTCTTCGATCCGTTCTTTACGATAAAAGAGCCGGGGAAAGGTACGGGCCTTGGACTGTATGTGGCCTATAATGTCGTCAGAAAACACGGTGGGATGATAAGCGTAGAGAGTACTTTGGGGGAAGGTACGGTTTTTACGGTGACACTCCCCGTGGCTCTGAAACCGTTAAAGCCAGAGTATTGACATGCCCCGCGCCGGGAAGAACGCCGACATGAAGCCGGTATGGTGGAGTCGTAGGACTTGGAATGTCTCCGCAAGCGATGAAGTTTTTACATAGCACATCCTAAATTTTGCACGCTTTTCCCCCCAGGCAGGAGTGGACTCTTTCCTTGAAGCTCAGTCTGTCAAAGTAAATTACCATTGTTTAACGGATGCTTACCTCCGTGTGTCGGTGTCCACCATTTCTTGGCATCTTCTTTGCTTGAATATGCTCTCAGAGACGGAAGTG
>WGFD01000351.1 GCA_015492395.1 Deltaproteobacteria bacterium
ACTGTAAGATTGAAGACTTAAACGACGTCGTCGAAGAGACCATAACGAGTCTGCATTACGTATTGGGGGAAAAGAGGGTTAAGAAGAGGCTTGGTGAAATCCCGGCGATTGAAATGGACAGGGAGCAGATTGGCAAGGTGGTCCTCAACCTCCTTATAAACGCAGGCGAGGCGCTGTCGAATGGCGGCAGTATATATGTGACTACAGGCAAAGAGGATGGATATATATTCCTCTCCGTTAAGGATAGCGGCGGCGGGATGTCGAGGGAGTTCATGGAGAAGGATCTCTTCAGGCCATTCAGGACTACAAAGAGCAGTGGCCTGGGCATAGGACTGTTTCAGTCCAAGAAGATAGTCGAGGAACATAGGGGCAGGCTTGAGGTCGAGAGTAAGGAGGGGGAGGGAAGTACCTTCAAGGTTAAACTGCCGGCAAGCCGGGTTACCGCCCTTATATAGTGGAAGATATGGCTAAGACGAAGCTACTTGTTGTGGACGATGACGAATCCATCAGGACACAGATGAAGTGGGCGCTGCTGGAAGATTATGATGTTTTCCTGGCCCATGACGGCGGTGATGCCGTCCGATTGATGAAGAGGGAGTATCCCCTTCTGGTGACTCTTGATCTCGGGCTTCCGCCCAATCCTATGGAGACCGAAGAGGGGTTCAGGCTATTGAAGGAGATACTCCGGCACGATCCCATGGTAAAGGTCATAGTCGTTACGGGCAATCCCGAAAAGGGGGCCGCCCTGCAGGCCATTTCGGAAGGGGCCCATGATTTCTTTACAAAGCCCATAGATATAGAAGAGTTGAAGGTCACCCTCAGGCGCGCATCTTATGTGACTGCCCTGGAACAGGAGTGCCGTTCGCTGCAGGGCCGGGTGCAACAGGGTGATCTGGGTGGTATGATAGGCGCCAGCTCTCGGATGCAGGAGGTATTTACGGCCGTGAGAAAGGTTGCGACTACCGATGTGCCGGTCCTCCTCGTTGGCGATAGCGGTACCGGCAAGGAACTGATTGCCAGGGCCATCCATGATCTCAGTGACAGAAGAGACGCTCCATTCGTAGCAATAAATTGTGGCGCCATACCCGAAGGGCTTATAGAGAGTGAACTCTTCGGTCATGAGAAGGGCGCCTTTACCGGCGCCTACTATCAAAAGAAGGGGAAGTTCGAGATCGCCGACGGGGGGACGATCTTCCTGGATGAGATAGGCGAATTGGCGCCGCAACTCCAGGTAAAGATACTTCGTTTTCTGCAGGACCATACGATCGAGAGGGTAGGTGGTATGGCGGAGGTATCGCTGAATGTCAGGGTGATATCTGCAACCAACAGAGATCTGCAGCATGCGATATCGCATGAGCTCTTCAGGGAAGACCTCTACTACCGCCTCGGTGTCATAACCATCTCCCTCCCGCCCTTAAGGGAGCGGGGGGAGGACATAGTCCTGATAGCAACCGCCTTCCTGGGAAGGGCTGCCATGGAGTACGGCAAGAAGTTCCGGGGCTTCGCTCACGAGGCACTGGCTGCGATGAAGACATATGAATGGCCCGGCAACGTAAGGGAGATGGAGAACCGGATAAAGCGGGCGGTAATAATGGCCGAAGGTGAATTCATATCATCCGGGGACTTGAGACTTTTCCCTGAAACCGGAGTTGGGAGTTCTCTGGACTTGAATGACGCAAAGGAGAGGCTGGAGAGGGACTACGTATCGAGTGCCCTTGCGAGGCATGACTGGAATATGGCACGGGCGGCAAGGGAGCTTGGAGTGAGCAGACAACACCTGTATGATATGGCGAAGAAGTACGGTATTAGGAGACGTGCGGATTAAGGTGTCTCTCCTTCTATCTTCTTCAATATCATCTTTGCCTCTTCGGCGCCGTCATATTCACCGCTAATGTTGAGAGAGGCCTCGAGTTCCTTCTTCGCCGGTAAGACTTTTCCTTGCCTGTAGTATGCCAGTCCAAGGTGGTACCTGATTACCGGATCGTTCGGAAGCTTATCTGCGGCATCTTCAAGCTGGTCTATCGCCTTGGAGACGGCATTCTTCTTGAGATAGATCCAGCCTAGCGTGTCTGCTATCTTCGGATCATCGGGGGCAGCCTCCTTTGCGCCTTCGGCAAGCGAGAGCGCGATATCTATATCACTCTCGTTCTTTGCGTATATCCATGCCAGGTTGTTGGCGGCGGGCGCAAATCGTGGATTGATATCGAGGGCCTTCTTGTAGTTCTCTTTTGCCTCTTCTATATTGCCTTCCTTTTCGTATATTATTCCCAAGAGCATGTACGGTTGGATCAGGTCAGGGTTGACCGATGTCAATGTGCGGTATTGCTCTACCGCCTTATCCGTGTCTCCTCTTCCCATGTATAGGCTGCCAAGATCCAGATAGGGCGCCGACATATCCGGCTTAATCTCTATAGCCTTCTTGAGGTACTCCTCTGCGCCTTCCAGCTCCCCCTTCTGCATATAGATGCGGCCGATGAGGTGGTATATCGACGGATTGCTGGGGGACCTTTCGAGCTGTTCCTTTGCCCTCGCCAGGGCTTTCCCGACCTTTCCGTCTTTTATATATATGGATGTAATCATGACGAGTGGGGTCACATGGGAGGGATTGAGTGACAGGGCCTTTTCGAACTGCTCTATGGCTTCCCCACCCTTCTTCTCCAGCTGTTTACGGTAGACAAGGCCGAGACCCATGTGACCTTTTGGGTTTTCCGGGTCCTTCTCGATCACCCTCTTGAAGTGGGCGGTAGCGTCATTGAGGTTCCCTGTCTTCAGCTTTGCATCTCCAGCGACGAGATTGGCTTCTATATGGTCAGGTAGCCCCTTAAGGATCTTGCCCGCCTCCTCGAGGGCAAGGTTATAGTCCCTTGACAGAAGGTGCAGCTTAGCCAGCGCGATCCTCGCGCCGACCATCGACGGCGCGAGCCTTATGGCCTCCTTCTGTTCGGACTTAGCCAAGTGAATGTTGTGTTTGAACTGGTGGGCAAGTCCAAGGAAGTGGTGAGTTTGGGGGGCATTGGGCTCTTCCCGAATCGAGGCCTGCAGATCCTCGATGGCCTCGTCCACCTTTCCTTCAAGTAGTCTCAGACGTCCTCTCAGATATAGTCCATAAAAGTCCTTGGGCTGCCGCTTTATAATCGTGTCGATGTATGTCGCGGCCTCGCCTGGCCTGTTAGTATCGAGCAGGAGCTCGGAAAGCCTCTTTGTCAGTATGCCCGGTGCGGGGACCTCCTTGTTTGCCGACTTATAGGTATCTATGGCATCATCCACCCTGCCGGTGGAGATATAAAATTCCGCCAGGGCGATGTGGCCGGCTGGATCTGAGGGGTCGGATGCCGCGATCTCCCTGTATATCTCTTCGGCCTCTTCCGGTCTGTCGGCGGTGATGTACAACTTGGCCAGGTTGGCACGCAACTCATTACTGCCGGGGTTAAGGTCTATCGCTGTCTTTAGTTCCGCTTCCGCCTCATCGACCTTGCCTTCTTTGAGATAGAGGTCGGCGAGCCCGATACGCGGCTGGATGGCCTCCTTTTTTATACTTAACACCTCTTTAAGCGTCTTTTTTGCCGAGGGGATATCATCTTTAGCTATATAGATACCGGCCATAGCCATATAGGGCTTTACGGAGTCAGGGTTGGAGTCGATAACTTTTCTTAATATCTGTATGGCCTTGTCCGGTTCACCTCTCCCGGCGTGCGTAGTTGCCTTGAGTATATTGGCGTCCATATTGCCGGGCTCTTTCCCAAGGATGAGTTCCGCCTTCTCCATGGCCATGTCGAACTCACGGGACAGGAGGTGAAGTTCGCCGATCTTCAGTTGGGCGTCCATAATACTTTGATCCAGTTCGACAGCCCTGTTCAACTCCTGGAAGGCCAACTTGATATTATTGACCCCACCCATACGCAGATAGGCTATGCCGAGTTTATAGTGTCCCACTCCACTATTTGGGTCTAACTTGACGGCGTTCTTGAACTCTATAAGCGCTTCCCTGACCTGCTTGGATGTGAGGTACTCTTCCCCCCGATTAAGATGGTTCTTCGCCCTTTCTTCTGGGCTCTTAGTGCAGGCAGCGAGCAGGGAGATTAGTACTGCGATAAACAAAAGTCTCTTTATTATACGCACCATACCTTTATGACCTCTAATTCCTTTACTTAGTTTATGCGGACGCCGTAGCCGCGGTTCATTCCGATCTCTTGGAGGTCTTTAACGGCGTGTCGAAAACCGGTGTAACATCTCTATTCTCTTTATTTGAAGCGAGGATAATTATAACCGCCATCGCCTATCTTGAATGCCTGTCAGCCACCTTGGAAGCGCCGTAGGAGTCCGGCTTTATTATTGCAGTATAACCCGAACCTGTGACCATGCCGACAACCTCCTTTATTATCTCCTTCGTGTCTCCGTTTCTGCCTATATCGAGATGTATCTCGATAGCCACTTTGGAAAAGCCGCCCTTCCTTAATCTGTCGCACAAAAGACCTGCGAGATCGATGCTTAGAAAGGCTTCATGGTATATCCTCCGGTACATGCCCTTAATCTTTTCCTGTCGCTGTTTGATATAGAAGTACTTTCCACCATACCCTATCCTGTGGATGATTATTGCACTGACGAAGATGGTCTTTTCGGAGATGAAAGAGTCTGTTCCAATTATGAGATTGTAATGCACTCCCGGGTGCTCTTTCATGAAGCTTGCTAGATTCTCAAAGACATCGTCGAAGGATAGGGCGCCCAGTGTGGGGC
>WGFD01000352.1 GCA_015492395.1 Deltaproteobacteria bacterium
GCTCAAGGGAACCAAAAAGGCAGCATAAAATTGATCCGATTGATGAAAGGAAAGCCCCTTCGGGCTCCGCCCTCCAGGGCTTTCCTTTACACAACAAAAACCGGACATTTCATTTGTCATAAAACCGGACATTTCTATTTGTTGACAACATTGTTTTTCGACCATGCAAAAAAATTGCAATTTTTAACTTGACATTCAATGGTCTTTGAGGTGTATAATTGCCCTCACAAAAAAATCTCAATTAGGAGGTATCAGGATGAGAAAAAGCTTTTTAGTTATCCTCCTTACCCTATTCTCTGCGGGCATGTTGTTTACAGGAGCGGCCCGTGCGGAGTATGGAGACATTGTATTGGACAACAAGATAGAGAGTATGAATAAGGCAGGGGTAAAACCGGTTCTCTTTCCTCACTGGTTTCACAGGATAAGGTTTAAGTGCAAGGTCTGCCATGAGGACATCTTTATCTTGAAGGCTGGGGCAAATGATATCAACATGAATGCCATTATGTCCGGCGAGTTTTGCGGAAAGTGTCACAATGGCATGATCGCGTGGGAGCCGCTCTACTGCGACAGGTGCCACTCCTACGAGGGGGGCGACAAATAGAAAGGAGGATAGGAACTTATGAAAAGACTTTCCAGATATAGTTTGTTATTTGTCCTGGCCCTTTGTATCGGCCTCGGGACATCATATATCATAGAAACCAAGGCGGATGCAAAGCAAAAGAAGTCCAAGAGCTCAAAAACGGCCCTTCCAATCTTGGATCCGAACGATCCTAATAGCATTATCTACGGCGGTACAGACGGGCAGATCAAGGGCAAAGGGGACCCCGACAAGCCAGCCAGCGAATCGGTGAGGATTGGAATGGGATGGCATCCGCAGGCTTTGTCCGACCAGCGCCTGCCGAAAGACAGATATGGCCTGATCGACTGGGCGGAGTTGGTCAGAAAAAAGATGATTCTGCCGAAGCATTCTCTTGATCCTAATGAGGAGGAGATGCCGCCTCTCGATATGAATGTAGTTATAGAGGCTAAGAGTGATTTTGTAAATGATGTCGTGTACCCACACTGGATACATACCTACTGGCTGAAGTGCGAGGTTTGCCACCCGAAGATATTCGTGCCTCAAAAAGGGGGAAACCCTAAGATGAGCATGGCCGGCATCACCCAGGGTGAGTGGTGCGGCAGGTGCCACGGGAAGGTGGCCTTCCCTCTCACGGACTGTATGAGGTGTCATGTAAAACCTAAGAGCGCTAAAAAGTAGTCCGCGCCATGGTGATGACTATAAAGGCAAGACCTTCTCTCCTGCTGCTGATACTCGCGGCGGTCTTCTTGGCCGCGCCATCCTACGCCAAGCCCAAGCTGGGGAATATACAGTTCGAGAGAAAGTCAACGAGCAGGGAGAGGGCCGGGATTGGACCGGCCACATTCCCCCATGATAGCCATGAAGCGACGCTGGAGTGCAAAGAATGCCACCCAAAGATCTTCAAGGCCAAGAGGGGGGCGAATGACATCACCATGAAGAAGAATATGGAAGGCAAGTATTGCGGGAGTCCAGGCTGCCACAATACGAATGCCTTCCCGCTCTATGAGTGCGCAAAGTGTCATACGAAGGTGAGGGGAATCAAATAACCTTCCCCTCACCGCCATCTTCCACCTCGTTTTCTACCAACCCGGCCGCACTGCCTTTTCCTTTGGTCCGTTATTCGCGTCGACGTATATCAGTTTCGGTGAGTGCACCTTTGCAGCCTCGTTGCTCAACCAGACATAGCTGGCAATGATGACCGTGTCCCCCTTCCCCACAAGGTGGGCTGCGGCACCATTAATACATATCTCCCCACCACCAGGTTCACCATCTATCGCGTAAGTTTCAAGGCGATGACCGTTCGATATGTTGTATATCTGTACCTGTTCATAGGGTACTATATCTGCCATATCCATAAGGGTCGAATCTATAGTTACACTCCCCTCATAGTCCAGGTCCGCACCGGTAACGGTCGCCCGGTGTATCTTTGATTTCAGCATTATCCTATGCATCTTCCGTGTTTCCCCCCATCGTGTTTATATTATAGCACATTAGCATATCAGCGCGTCAGTTCTCGGTCACCACACCATAGCCCGCTCTGTTCCGGCACTTCCGTCCGTACAGGAATCTATTTCCGGTGTTGTGTATAATTTACAGTTATCGATCAGTCTGGTCCGCCCCACCATCGCCGCCACTGCAAGCAAGGCTCCGTCTTCTATAGTGTCAACATCCTCCAAGGTATCAAGGTCACAGATCTTAACATACTGGATACTTACCATAGGCTGCACAGACAAGACATCTTCTACTTCACCGATAATTATCGACGCATCCCTGCTACCGCTATCAAAACAGCTCTTACCCGCAAGCAAGGCCTTATATATGGCCCCTGCCGCCATCCTCTCATCCGGCTTCAGGTAGCCATTCCTCGAGCTCATCGCCAAACCATCCCTCTCCCTCACCACAGGCACTGTATCTATCTCAATATCAAGGTTAAGGTCGGAGACCATACGTCTCACGATAACAATCTGCTGGTAGTCCTTCTCTCCGAATATCGCAACATGTGGCTCGACTATATTAAACAGCTTCAATAGAACGGTAGTTACCCCGCCGAAGTGGTGCGGCCTGAAGTGACCACAAAGATTTCTGCCGAGAAACGGCACATCGACAGAGGTCTGAAAGCCTTCAGGATAAATCTCCGCCTCATTGGGAATGAAGACCACATCCGCGCCGGCATCCTCTGCCATCTCAGTGTCTCTATCTATATCCCTTGGATATGTCAAGTAGTCCTCTCCCGGTCCGAACTGAAGCGGATTAACAAAGATACTCATAACCAAGAGCCCCCCAAAGTCCGCGCCTCTCTTGAGCAGGCTTAGATGTCCCTCATGGAGAGAACCCATAGTAGGAACAAAGACAACCCTTCCACCCTCTCCCCTGGCACGGGCGGATATATCCCTCATCTTCCTGATATTGTTTACAACCATCATAGTATCTTCATATCCCGAGTTCCCTCCGTAGGGTCTCCAAGTGTATCGAGTAGTCTACTTGAACACATGCTCTTCACCAGGAAAAGCGCCTTCACCTACGTCGCATATATAATCCTTTACAGCAGCCGATATAAGCCCGTTAAGATCGATATACTGCTTCACGAAGCTAGGTTTTATATCTCCGGAGAGGCCGAGCATGTCGTGGATCACTAGCACCTGACCATCACAGTGAGGACCGGCCCCTATCCCAATCGTTGGTATCGACAAATCATCCGTTATCCTGCCGGCAACATCCGCCGGTATCCCTTCGATGACAACTGCGAAAGCGCCCGCCTCCTCGACAGCCTTCGCATCTCTGACAAGCCCCTCCACCTCCCGATCCACCCTTCCCTGCACCCTGTATCCGCCCATCCGGTGTATCGACTGGGGGGTAAGACCGATATGCCCCATAACCGGTATATCAATATCCGCTATTGCCCTTATGGTATCCGCCATCTTGACACCACCCTCCAACTTTACAGCCTCGGCCCCTCCCTCCTTCACCATCCTGCCAGCATTCTCTCTGGCCGCTTCAATGGACACATGGTAGGACATAAACGGCATATCGGCTACCACTAGGGCCAACCTCCTGCCCTTCACTACTGATCTTGTGTGGTATATGATCTCATCCACAGTCACCTTGAGTGTATCGCTGTAACCTCCTTCCACCATCCCAACAGAGTCTCCGACCAAGAGCAGCGGGATACCAGCGCTGTCAAGTATCCTCGAAATCGCATGGCTGTATGCGGTGAGAACCGGTATTTTCGTTCCGATCCTCTTCATCTTCACTATGTCAGGTACGGTAATCTTCTTCATGTCATCCCCCTCCTGCCGGCAGGCAGGCAAAGCAAAAAAACCTTCCGGGACGATTCCGGAAGGCATTGGAACTAAAGAAGAAACCTTAGACCCGCGGGTCTAAAGTTAATGCAAGAATCACCTTCCGTCTCGGTCCTTACAGGCGCCTGGATCCAAGCGGTATATAGTGGTGAACACCACCCTTTATAGACCTTATCTTCCTTACAAGGTTAGAGAGGTCGTCCCGGTCTTCAACAAAGTCTATATCCGTTGTATTGACCACCAGGAGCGGTGTTTCACCGTAGGTAAAAAAGTACCTGTTATACGAGTCAACGAGCGTCTCTATATAACCCTCGTCTATATTGGTTTCATACTCCTTATTCCTCTTTCTAAGCCGATCCATCAGCACCTCCGTAGAGG
>WGFD01000353.1 GCA_015492395.1 Deltaproteobacteria bacterium
CTTCGTGCCCGCCCACCCCGTTGCGGGGACCGAGAACTCGGGCGCTGAAGCGGCCTTCCCCACACTCTTCGAAGGGAGGGTGTGCATACTGACGCCGGCGGAGTGTGCCGATGAAGGGGCCTTGAGCGTAGTTGAAGGGCTGTGGAGAGAGGTGGGATCGGAGGTTGTCATCATGGATGCCGAAAGGCACGACAAGGTACTTGCGGCGATAAGCCACCTTCCGCACATCATAGCCTACTCCCTTGTGAACACAGTTGCCGGAATTGATGAGTTCGGGGAGGATATCACCAGGTACTCTGCCGGCGGATTCAAAGACTTTACACGTATCGCCTCCAGTTCGCCCGAGATGTGGCGGGATATATGCATCCTGAATAGGGCGGCCATACTGGATATGATCGAGCGTTTCAAAGGAAGATTAGAAGTCCTGGAAGGCCATATGGCCGGCGAAGACTGGGAGACCCTTCGGTGTGATTTTGATGCGGCCAAGAAGGTTAGGGATGGACTCCAGGCACCTGAGGTGGAAGAGAATGGTGAGTAGCTCCGCTGCAGCGCCGGGGGGGGGACCGGTTTCCAGGGTCATAGTGGAGCCCTCTAGTGGAATCAGGGGGGAGTTGACTGTGCCGGGGGACAAGTCCGTATCCCACAGGGCCGTTATCTTCGGTTCAATAGCGGAGGGGATCACCAGAGTCAGCGGCTTCCTCTTCGGCGAAGACAATATCCGGACTATGGACGCCTTCAGGGCGATGGGGGTCGACATCGACGCCGATGGAGCATCTCTGACGGTCAAAGGAGTTGGTCTCGACGGTCTCATGGAGCCCGACGACGTAATAGATGCGGGCAACTCCGGGACTACCGCCAGGCTGCTCATGGGCCTGCTGGCGGGACAGACATTTTTTTCCGTCATCACCGGAGACAGATCATTGAGGGAGAGACCGATGGGCAGGGTCATAAGGCCCTTGACCGCTATGGGCGGCGCTATGGCCGGGCGGGTGGAGAATACCCTATTGCCACTTGCCATAATGGGTAGAAGGCTGTCAGGGGTGGAGTACTCCTCTCCTCTGGCCAGTGCACAGGTGAAGTCCGCCGTCCTCCTGGCCGGACTCTATGCGGACGGGGATACCACTTATACCGAACCTGTAAAGACCAGAGACCATACCGAGAGGATGCTTAAGGCCTTCGGTGCGCCTGTCTCTATCGACGGCAACATGGTGCGCATATCCGGCAGGCCCACTCTTGCGGGAACGGAGTTGGTTGTCCCGGGGGACATATCCTCCGCCGCATTCTTCATCGTAGCCGCACTCATTACTCCAGGATCCGAGATCCTGATCAGGGGGGTTGGGATAAACCCTACCAGGACAAAGATCATCGACCTGCTTGTCAGGATGGGGGCGGATATAGCCCTGCTGAACAGGACTACGGCACTGCCGGAGCCCGTCGCCGATCTGCGTGTAAGGAGTTCAAAGTTGCATGGAATTGATATTGGAGGTGAGGAGATGGCCGGTGCCATAGATGAGTTTCCCATACTGTGCATCGCGGCGGCGGTGGCGGATGGAAAGACAACTGTTACAGGGGCGTCCGAGTTGAGGGTGAAGGAGAGTGACAGGATAAAGGCTATGGCGGAAGGCCTAACCACCCTTGGTGTGTCCGTGGAGGAGCGCCCCGATGGCGTTACGATAGAGGGTAGACAGAGGTTAGGGGGTGGGAGTGTGAAGAGTTATGGGGACCACCGGGTGGCTATGTCGATGATCGTCGCCGGCCTCGTGTCGGATGGTCGGATAGAGGTTGAGGATGTATCGTGCATAGATATATCCTTTCCTGGGTTCATGGATGCCTTGAAAGAGGTTGCATGAAGAGACGTCTCACCATAGCCATAGACGGGCCGTCCGGTGCAGGGAAGTCCTCCGTTTCAAGGCTCCTGGCGGAGGCCCTTGGTCTTACGTACGTGGATACCGGGGCCATGTATCGGGCCATAGCACTCAAGGCCCACGAGAGCGGCATAGACGTTAATGATCACAAAAAACTTGAGATATTATGTGCAAGTACTGATATTGTAATAGATAATGAACGTATATTCGTTGATGGAGAGGATCTGGGCGAGAGGATCAGGGAGCCTTACATGGATCAGGTAGTATCCGGGTTCTCTGCGGTGAAGGTCGTGAGAGACAGGCTGGTCGCCCTGCAGCGCAGGTACGGCATGGATGGTGGCGTGGTGATGGAGGGGCGGGATATCGGTACCGTCGTATTTCCCGATGCGGATGTAAAGTTCTACCTGGATGCCTCCCCCGAAGTCAGGGCGAAGAGGCGTTATGAACAGCTTGTGTCTAGAGGTGTGGAGGCGGACTACGGCGATATACTGGAGAAGATAGTAGAGCGTGACAGGAGGGATGAAACGCGCCTCCATTCACCTTTGAGGGTGGCCGATGGTGCCATCTATATAGATACGAGCGGACTGGAAATGGAAGAGGTTCTCGCGACCATGCTGAACAAGGTCAGGGAGAGGTTGGCGATTGGAAATAATAATTGCTAGGTCTGCAGGCTTCTGTTTCGGTGTCAGGAGGGCGATAAACCTCGCTCAGGAGTGTGCCGGAAGGTCTGGGAGCGACATATACACCATCGGTCCGATCATCCACAACCCGCAGGTCGTGAGTAGACTGGAAAAGTCCAACATTATAGCGAAGAAGGATGTGGAAGGGATAGAGGATGGCACGGTCATCATAAGATCCCATGGTGTTGCCCAGGATGTTTCCGACCTGGCGAAACGGAAAGGACTAAATATAGTTGACGCTACGTGCCCCTTTGTGAAGAAGGCGCAGGAGATCGTCGGCATCCTCAGCAACAAGGGATATTTCGTTGTTGTGGTGGGAGAGAAGGAGCACCCAGAGGTGAAGGGAATCATCAGTTACAGCTGCGGCAGTGAGGTTATGGTCGCGGGTTCCGTGGAGGATGTCCTTGCCGTTCCTGTAAAGAAGAGGATAGGAATCGTCGCCCAGACCACCCAGTCCGTGAGCAAACTCAAGGATGTTGCGGCGGTATGTCTTGAAAAGGCCAGTGAAGTCAGAATCTTCAACACGATATGCAGCGCTACCGCTGTCCGCCAGGACGAGAGCTCTGATCTGGCCAGAGAGGTGGACTGCCTGATAGTTGTAGGCGGCAGGAACAGCGCCAATACGAACAGGCTCGCCGAGATATGTCGCAGCATACAGCCGCAGACCTACCATGTAGAGGTTGCGGACGAGATTCGTGGGGAATGGTTTAAAGGGGTATCCAGGGTCGGTGTAACCGCCGGGGCATCCACGCCGGAGTGGATAATCAGCGATGTGGTTGAGCAAATAAGGACCATGTACAGGTCCGGCCTCCGAAATTAGTTGAACTTTTGGAACGGCTGTGATATTAGACTCCTAAAAAGAGATGGGGGAATACCTAGATGATAGATGCCGATAAAGTGGATACAAATATGGAAGAAAACAACTTTGAAAGTCTGTACGAGGAGAGCTTCAAGAAGTTAAAGGTCGGAGAGCTTGTCCATGGCAGGGTAATAGATATCATGCAGGACTTTGTATTGGTGGATATAGGCTGCAAATCCGACGGCCGCGTGCAACTCAAGGAATTTATTAATAATGATAATAAAGAACCTGCCATAAGCGTGGGGGACGAAGTGGACCTGGTGCTGGAACGCCGTGAGGATGAAGAGGGGTTTGCCGCCCTCTCGAAGATCAAGGCGGACCTCTTGAAGGTATGGGACGATATAGTGGAATCCTACGAGCATGGCAAGGTCCTGGAGGGCAAGATTACCGCAAAGGTGAAAGGGGGGTTTTACGTCGACATCCGCGGGGTGAACGCCTTTCTGCCGGGGTCGCATCTGGATATAAGGCCGGTCAAGTCCCCCGATAGCCTGATCGGGAAACCCTCCGGATTCAGGGTGCTCAAGTACGACAGGAACAAGCCAAACATAATAGTGTCACGACGCGCCGTGCTTGAGGAGGAAAGGGAGGCGCTTCGCAAGGAGACCTTGAGCAATCTGGAAGAGGGGAAGGTCGTCCGGGGGACGGTGAAGAATATAACCGACTACGGCGCGTTCATAGACCTCGGTGGAATAGACGGACTGCTGCACATTACGGATATGTCATGGGGTAAGGTCTCTCATCCTTCATCGATGCTTAAGCCGGGTGACGTGGTCGACCTTAAGGTGCTGAAGTACGACAAAGATGAAGGTAAGATATCCCTTGGATTGAAGCAGACCAAACCGGACCCGTGGATAGATATAAAGGAGCGCTACCCCGTGGGGAGCAAGGCGGAGGGCAAGGTGGTCAACCTGGTTGATTACGGCGCCTTTGTCGAGCTGGAAGACGGCGTGGAAGGGCTTATCCATATCTCTGAGATGTCGTGGTTGAAGATCAGGCACCCCTCCGAAAAACTGAAGGTGGGTGACAGTGTTGAGGTCGCCATACTCGATATAGACCCTGACAGCAGAAGGATATCATTGAGCCTTAAGCAGTTGGAACAGAACCCCTGGGATATGATCGAGGAGAGGTATCCGAAGGGTTCCAGGATACGGGGGGTCATCAAGAATATAACCGACTTCGGCGTATTTATAGGTGTTGAAGAGGGCGTAGACGGTCTGGCCCATGTATCCGACCTCTCGTGGAAGAAGATAAAGCATCCATCAGAGATATTCCGGAAGGGCCAGGAAGTAGATGCCGTGGTCTTAAATATAGACAAGCAGCACGAAAGATTCTCCCTCGGCATCAAGCAGCTCAAGGAAAACCCCTGGGAGAATGTGGAGGAGCATTACAAACCCGGCATGCAGGTGAGGGGAAAGGTTACGAGTATCGTCGACTTCGGCGCCTTTGTGGAGCTGGAAGAGGGAGTGGAAGGCCTTGTGCATATATCGGAACTCCAGAGGGAGGAGAAGAAGGGGGACGACCTCAAGGATGGTACGTTGTTGGAGGTTGAAATACTGAATATAGACCCGGAAGAGAAGAAGATAGGACTGGGGATAAAGGAGGCCCTCTCTTCTCGAGAAGATTCCGATGATTAAGAAGATAGTATTTCCGTTCTTGGCTGCGCTGGGACTCTTTTTTCTGATAATAATATCAATAGCTATCGTTGTCTTTCTCGTCACGCTGGGAAGGCTGCCGTTAGGCGAGAAGGTTGCGGTGGTGGAGATAAGGGGAGTGATAACGGACTCCACCGATGTCAACAGACAGTTGAGAGAGTATGGAGAGAGGGATGATGTCAAGGCGATTGTCTTGAGGATAGACTCTCCCGGAGGAAGCGTGGGGTCGTCGCAGGAGATATACAGGGAGGTTGTAAGGCTCGGGAGCAAGAAGAAGATAGTGACATCGATGGGCTCCGTGGCCGCATCCGGCGGTTACTATATCGCCGCCGCCTCGCACAAGATAGTGTCTAACCCCGGAACCATCACTGGCAGTATCGGCGTGATCATGGAATTTACCAATGTCGAGGATCTCCTCCGCAAAGTCGGACTCAAGGGAAGGGTAATAAAGAGCGGGGAGTTCAAGGATATCGGCTCTCCCATACGTGAGTTGACCGGCAAGGAGAGGCGCATCCTGCAGGAAGTGGTCGATGACCTGCACAGCCAGTTCGTGGAATCGGTTGCTGAGGGGCGTGGGATGGAGAAGGCCGATATCCAGAAGATCGCCGACGGCCGCTTCTTTACCGGCGCAAAGGCGAATGAGCTGAACCTCGTGGACAAGATGGGGAACCTGGAAGATGCTATAGAACTGGCCGCGTCAATAGCCGGAATGGACAAGAAGCCTGTGGTTATCTATCCCAAGAGGGAGTTTGGGTGGCCGTCCGTTCTACTGGGGAACATTCTGCAGCAGATCGTGGACAACATTACGATGAGCTTCAGGGCTATGTATCTTGCATAGGCCTGTTAATACGAGTTTATAAAGAATACTTAAGGAGGATCGATAATGACAAAGAGTGAGCTTGTTGAGAGGGTGGCGGATAAGGTGGACAACCTGTCCAAGAGGGATGTAGAGATCATCATCGACCTGATTTTCGATAGCATGACCGACAACTTAAGGAGGGGGGAGAGGATAGAGATAAGGGGGTTCGGGAGCTTCAAGGTTAAAGAGCGGGAGGCAAGGGTGGGCAGGAACCCTAAGACCGGAGAGTCTATAAATATACCCGCCAAGAGGATGCCGTTCTTCAAGGTTGGAAAAGAGCTGAAAGAGAGGGTGGACAAGAAGTCGTAAGATGGAACGGCTATGGGCCCCGTGGAGAATGGAGTACGTAGGCAAACCTTCGGAAGAACACTGTATCTTCTGCACGAGGCCGGAAGGAAGTGTTCCGGAAGATTCCCTCATTTTACACATTGGTGACTCCACCGGTGTGATGCTCAACAAGTACCCCTACAGCAACGGTCACCTCCTTGTTTATCCCCTGAGGCATACGCCGTCGATAGAGGATCTGGCTCCGGATGAATCCTCGAACCTTTTCCGCGCTATAAAGGAGTCTGTTGTAATACTGAAGGATATTTTCAAACCGGAGGGCTTCAACATAGGCGCCAATATAGGCAAGGCTGCGGGTGCGGGAGTAGACGCGCATATACACTTTCACGTGGTGCCGAGGTGGACCGGGGATGTAAACTTCATGCCCGTCATCGGTGATGTGAAGGTACTGCCGGAGAACCTGATGGAATCCCGCAGGAGGCTCCATGCCCGCTTTGACAGACTATCCTGTAGTTGATAGTCCGCCTTGCGTCGCCATGAGCTTTAAGTCCGGATTCATCTCTATAATAGGGCGCCCCAACGTGGGGAAGTCTACACTATTGAATACCATAATCGGCAGCAAGATTGCCATAGTCTCCGAGAAACCCCAAACTACCAGAAACAGGATTACCGGTATCAAGAATATCGAGGGTGGACAGATAGTCTTTATCGATACCCCGGGCATCCACGGGCACAGAGGGCGCCTGAACAGGTACATGCTCAGGACTGCCCTTGCGACGCTCGAAGAGGTGGATGTGATCTTTTTTGTCGTAGAGGCCGGCATCCATGCGGATGTTGACGAGGAGACTATCATCAAGAAGCTGAAGAGGGTCGATAGACCTGTGATCCTCTGCATCAATAAGATAGACAAGGTCTCTAAAGACAAGTTGCTGCAGACCATCTCTCAATATGCGGAACTCTACGTATTCAGGGAGTTTGTCCCTGTGTCGGCGGCAAGTGGTGAAGGTGTGGATGGACTGCTCCGGCTGTCTGTGGATATCTTGCCGGAAGGGCCGAGATACTTTCCCGAGGACTCCATCACGGATCTGTCGGAAAGGTTTATTGTTGCAGAGATAATAAGGGAAAAGATCTTCATCTCCCTCTGGCAAGAGGTGCCGTATTCAGTTGCCGTATTGGTGGACAAGTTTGACGAAAGGCCCTCAGGGGATCTGATCTCCATATCGGCCTCTATCGTGGTTGAGAGGGCCTCCCAGAAGGGGATAATAATAGGGAGGGGAGGGAAAAAACTCAAAGAGATAGGTTCGAAGGCACGCAGGGATATCGAGGCGCTCCTGGGTATAAGGATATACCTGGAACTGTTAGTGAAGGTCCGCAAGGACTGGTCCGGTGATCTCAGGAAACTTAAGGAGTTTGGGTACCATTAAGGGGACATGCAATCGATTATTGTAGCCATAGTAGGAAGGCCTAATGTGGGGAAGTCTACCATCTTCAACAGGCTGATCGGGCGCAGGAAGGCGATCGTTCTCGATACGCCCGGTGTGACCAGGGACCTGAACTATGCAGATACGGAGGCGGAGGGGTACAGCTACACGCTTGTGGATACAGGCGGTTTCGAGCCTCACGGGGGAAGTGAGATAAAGGCCAAGGTAAGAGAGCAGGCCCACGTAGCCATCGAGGAGGCCAATGTTATCATATTTGTGATGAACGTTAGGGAAGGGCTTTTCCCGGTGGATAGAGAGATAGCGGAGATCCTTAGGAGGTCCGGGAAACCGGTTCTGTATGTGGTTAACAAGGTGGATAGTGAAAGGCAGGGGCAGCTTCTGGCCGACTTCTACTCTATAGGGGTGGATAGGATCATACCTGTCTCCGCCGAGCACGGGAAGGGGATAGGCGAACTGAGGGAGGGTATCGTATCCCTCCTGCCCCCGCCCTCCATAACCGTGGAAGAAGGAGCCAGGACCAGGGTTGCGATTGTGGGGA
>WGFD01000354.1 GCA_015492395.1 Deltaproteobacteria bacterium
AAAAACCATATCTGTTTGAGTGTAACCTTTTGAGAGTATTATAGAATATGTTTTTGCGAAGTGTCAGGGGCGTTTTTTTGGGGAAAATGGGGGAACTTTTTGCAGGTCTTCCATAAGGAAGCCTCCTTTGGTATAAAGGGTTTCGACCACCGCTAAGTAGTTGAAACCCGGACAAAAACCAAAGGAGGCCCTGATGGAATATACCAGAGTAGCGGCCAGATTGCGAGTTCAAATCGCTCGATTTTCGGGGGAACTTTCTGCGGGTCTGCCCAAGGTAGCTCGGCGTCTTGTCTCTGAGATGGTCTACGGGATACAGGCGAGTCAATCGGTTGTTCTGACAAAGATAGCCCGTGCATTGGAGGAGGACGTGAGGGTAAAGAAGACCGAGGAGCGGCTCTCACGCCAGTTGGGGCGAGGCTCTTTAGGCGCTGTTGTTCAACGCAATCTCTTGAAGGAGGGTGCGTCCCGTATAGGGCGCAACACGCTTCTTATATTCGATTCGAGCGACTTGAGGAAGAGGTATGCGAAGAGGATGGAGTATCTTTGCACGGTCCGTGACGGGAGCGAGAAGGAGCTTGGTCCGGGCTACTGGTTAACCCAGGTGGTGGGTGCGGAGGCTGGGGGTGAAGAGCTGGTCCCTCTCTACGGCGCTCTGTATTCCACCGAGGCCCCTGGTTTTACAAGCGAGAACAAGGAGTGGATGACCGTTGTAGATGCTGTTTCCGGGGCTGTATCCAAGCGTGGCGTATGGGTGATGGACCGTGGAGGGGACCGCAAGGAGATTGTGTTAGGTATGTTGGACCGGGGACTGAGGTTTCTTATACGTATGAGAGGGGACCGGCATATAGTTGCAGGGCGTAGCATTATGAATGTAGCGGAGGCTGCGGCGTCATGCCCGTGTCCTTATGCGGAGACGGTGGTGAAGGAAGAAGGGGGTAAGGAGAGGGTTTATCATATCGAGTTCGGTTTCAGGAAGGTGCGGTTTCCCGGACGTGAAGAGGTTCTTTATCTTGTTGTGGTCAATGGGTTCGGCAAAGAGCCCTTGATGCTATTGACGACCGAGCCTTTAAGGCGCAGCCGCAGGGTTCTGTGGAGGGTGGTAAGGAGTTACCTTCGCAGATGGGCCATTGAGGAGACGATTCGTTTCATAAAGCAGTGTTATGAACTGGAGGATGTGAGGGTGCTGGGCTACAGGAGGCTTGTAAACCTCATGCCACTGGTTACCGCGGCCTCGTATTTTGCGGCGGTGGTCCTTGATACACGGGCTAAGCTGCGGATTATGGCAGGGTATGTGTTCAGGGCGGCAAAGAGGCTCTTCGGGATACCTGATTTCCGATACTACGCCATAGCGGACGGGCTTATGAGCATATTCCAGAGACATCCCGGCAGGATATACATCCAGTCACGGCCGGATAATGCACAAGCACAGTTTGTGCTCTTTACAGAATCACCCCCTTGAAAATTGGGGGAACTTCAGGTGAAGATATTGTTGACTTTTAGTCTATTTTAGACTATTTTAGATGTTTTCTGCATGGTGTATACGGGTACCCGGCTTCAGAAAGACTCGGAGTTACCGAAGTAGTGTCCTGTTACTCATGACATGGTTCTCGCAGTAATATCAATAGCCGCTTAAGGTTTTAAGAAGGGGGTGAGTTTGGTTAATGACTGAGGTGAAGGTTATAGACAACCAGCTCGAGAAGGCTCTGAAGGTCTTTAAGAGAAAGCTGGCTCAGGACGGTATCTTTAAGGAGTTGAAGAAGAGAAGGTTTTATGAAAAGCCCAGTGTGAAAAAGAAAAAGAAGCAGATGGAGGCATTGAAGCGCCGTCTAAAATCAGCCAGGAAGTCCGGCGCATACGGTTGAAGCTCCCTGCGGCAAGCTGCAGACCTGCCTGTCAATCTGGCGGACAGGTTATATTTCGCTCGCGATGCATGTTCATAGCCGGTGGTTATGCGAGGTGCGGCCTGTCATACTAAAGAGGCCGCACTTTTTCATACCTCACCTGTTTAAAGCCTCTCCTTAACCAGGGCATCCACCACCGATGGGTCCGCCAGCGTACTGATGTCACCCAAATCATTGACGTGGCCGTTGGCGATCTTCCTCAATATCCTCCTCATTATCTTACCGCTCCGTGTCTTGGGGAGTGCCGTGACGAATTGAAGCTTATCGGGTTTGGCGATCGGGCTTATGACCTCTTTTACGTGCTTCAAGAGTGTATTCTTTAATTCATCCGTAGATTCAATCCCCTCTTTTAGCACCACATAGGAATATATGCCCTCACCTTTGACCTCGTGCGGGAACCCCACCACCGCGGCTTCCGCAACCGCCTCATGTGAAACCAGCGCGCTCTCTATCTCGGCAGTTCCCAACCTGTGCCCTGAGACGTTAAGGACATCGTCTATCCTGCCCATCAACCAATAGTCACCCTCTTCATCTATACGCGCTCCGTCGCCGGAGAAGTAGTTCCCAGGGAAACGGCTGAAGTACACCTCCTTGACCCTTCGATTCTCCGGATCACCATACGTCCCCCTCAGTATGGCCGGCCACGGCTTGTCGATCACCAGGTAGCCGCCATCGTTCACCGCGGCCTCCTCCCCGTTTTCCTTGAATATCTTCGGTGAGACACCGAAAAAGGGCTTACAGGCAGAACCCGGTTTGAGTGTCATGGCCCCGGGAAGAGGGCTGATCATTATGCCTCCGGTCTCGGTCTGCCACCAGGTATCCACAACGGGAAGCCTTCCTTTTCCCACCACGTTGTGGTACCACATCCATGCCTCCGGGTTGATCGGCTCTCCGACGCTGCCCAGAAGCCTCAGAGAATCCAGGTTATGCATGTTTACCCACTCGTCGCCCTCCCGCATCAGCGCCCTTATGGCTGTAGGGGCGGTATATAGTGTGTTTACACCGTGCTTCTCAACTATCTCCCAGAAGCGGTCCGGTCGCGGATAGGTGGGTACGCCTTCGAAGAGAAGGCTAGTAGCGCCGCAGGCAAGAGGACCGTAAACGATATAACTGTGGCCGGTCACCCAGCCTATATCCGCCGTACAGAAGTATATATCCTCTTCCTTGTAGTCGAATATCCACTTGAAGCTGAGGGCACAGTAGAGTAGGTATCCACCTGTCGTATGGAGGACACCTTTAGGTTTGCCCGTACTCCCACTCGTATAAAGGATGAAGAGGGGGTCTTCCGCATCCATAACCTCAGGCTCACATGAGTTCGATATCTCCGGCGACTTTATCTCCTCGTGCCACCATACGTCGCGCCCGGCCTTCATCTCGATATCAGCGCCGTTCCTCTTCACTACAATAACGCTCCGTACATCCGGACACTCCAAGAGGGCCTCGTCGCAGTTGGCCTTCAGCGGTATCTTTCTGCCTCCCCTTATCCCGCCGTCCGCCGTAATAACCAGGGATGACCGGCTGTTTTGTATCCGGTCTCTGAGCGATGAGGAACTGAAACCGCCGAAGACGACATTGTGTATAACACCGATCCTTGCGCACGCCAGTACGGCAATCACCAGCTCGGGTATCATCGGGAGGTAGACGGTCACCCTGTCGCCCCTGCCTGCACCCATCTTCTTCAACAGGTTGGCGAACCTGTTCACCTCCAGCCAGAGCTGTTGGTAGGTGTACGTCCTGTATGATCCGTCATCCGCCTCCCATATAATGGCCGCCTTATTTCTCCTCCAGGTCTTGAGATGCCGGTCCAGACAGTTATACGAGGCGTTAAGTTGACCGTTCATAAACCACTTCACA
Organism: Deltaproteobacteria bacterium; assembly: GCA_015492395.1. Lineage (GTDB taxonomy): Bacteria > Desulfobacterota > GWC2-55-46 > S146-70 > S146-70 > S146-70. The sequence continues at coordinate 3,756 of WGFD01000354.1, forward strand.
AGAGGTTTATCGAAGTCCCATTGAAGCACCTTGTCCCACTTTCTGTCCCAGTCTAGCATCTCCTCAGCCATCCTAGACCAGAACCCTTCCATATCGTCTATGGATTCCCGGTATAAACGCTCGTACTCCTCCATGGTGCGTATATAGGCCCCTTCGCTGAACTCCTTAGGCGGCTGGATATGTCTCTTTTCCGACAACAAGCTCTCTATCATATCTTTCGGCATTACGACCTCCTTGACGATGGGGTTGATCCGTCCTGCTTCCGATCAATCCTGGAAGAAGCAACCTCTGTATAGGAAAGGGACCGCCCCGGCGATTCGGACCGCGCAAGTAAATCCTTCCACGCCTGGAACCAGATTAACAATATCGGAAGGAAATTTGTATGTCAAGGTGTAATGGTCCCGGCCGGACCATGGTTGTACTTATTACAAAAGTATCTTGCATAAACGGCAAGATTGTGCTATGAATTTTCATAGATATGCAGTTAGGCTTCAATGAAAATATAGTCCATAACGGCCAGGTATACCATATCCAAACCGAGGATGGAGGTATCAGCAACCCTGTAATCACCACACTGCTCTACCAGGGTGGTACCATCCTTGCCTCGAAACGGACAAACTACTCCGATATCATAAAGTTCGACAAGCTGGATGCTGTCGTTAAAGATATCATGATGGAGCAGCATGGTACGATGCTGAAGAACCTGAAGGACGGCGTATTCGGTCGAGGACAGCCTGAAGACGTCGAAGCAAGCAGGGACGTGCAATACATAAAAGAAAAGAAGGATGCTCCGCTGGTATCGTCGGAGAAGGGGCTTGATGACATAATTCTTGAATACCTCTCCATGAGCGAGGATGAATAGAGGTCTGTCCATTACCCTTTCAAGACCACTCCATCCTGTACGACTCTACTTGTCAATTGCGGTATCAACATCGAAGGGGCTGTTTTATGGCTAGGCCTTCTAATGGAGCACCGTCAATATTCGGACGCAATCTGCCGAACTACTGTTTAGTCTCCATAGGGGCGCTAATCCCGTTTTCAATCCTGCTATTGGCGTGCCGATGTAGTTTCCTTATACTTGAAGATCCTTCGCAGCTTGTTGCAGGGAGCTTCGGTCACGTAGATTGGAGAGGATTGCGTAGTAATGCTAAGGACCATAAGGGGTTTCAAGGATATACTGCCGGCGGAAATTCACCTCTGGCAGCATATTGAAGAAACGGCAAGGAAGATCTTCGAGAGCTACGGTTTTTCGGAGATAAGGATACCGATTGTGGAAAGGACCGATCTCTTCCGGAGGAGTATTGGAGAGGTCACCGATATCGTTGAGAAAGAGATGTATACCTTCAGCGACAGGCACGGTGAATCCATTACACTTCGACCGGAAGGCACCGCCTCGGTCGTGCGTGCGTATATCGAACACAAACTTTACGGCGGACCGATCTCAAAGTTATACTACATGGGTCCGATGTTCAGGTACGAACGGCCCCAGAAAGGCAGATACCGTCAATTTTACCAGATAGGCGCAGAAGTCCTTGGCGAAGAGAGTCCCCGCCTGGATGCAGAGATACTCGAGATGCTCATGCGGTTCTTTTCACACCTCAAGCTTGCGGGGACAACACTGCAGATAAACTCCCTTGGGTGCCGTATATGCCGGCCAGGTTACAAAGACGAACTCAAAAGATACCTGGGAGGAAAGAGAGGGGTGCTGTGCGAAGATTGCCTTAAAAGGGTTGAAATAAATCCCCTCAGGGTCCTTGATTGTAAGAGCAGGGGATGCACCGAAGCAACCTCGGGTGCGCCATCCATACTTGAACACCTATGTGATGAATGCAGGGGGCACTTCCATGCCGTGCTTGACTGCCTCCAAACCGCCGGGGTCCATGCGGTGACGAACAAGAGGATGGTAAGGGGGCTGGATTACTATACGAAGACCACCTTCGAGGTAACCGCCGAGGGAATAGGCGCGCAGAATACCATAGCGGCCGGAGGACGTTATGATATGCTCGTCAGGGATCTTGGAGGACCTGATACGCCATGCTTCGGTTTCGCCATAGGAATGGAGAGGATGGGCCTCCTCCTGAAGGAGGCAACGGAACTCAAGAAACCTTTGGTGTTCGTTGCCGTCTTTGGAGGGGATGATGTCCATGCGGCCGGGATGGATGTGATAGATAGGTTAAGAGAGCATGGAGTCGCCGTCGAAAGGGACTACGAGAGGAAGGGCATTAAACCGCAACTTAAGAGGGCCAACAGACTGGGTGCGAGATATGTGCTGATCCTCGGCACGGATGAACTTGCGGCCGGAACCATCGCCGTAAAGGATATGGAGGCGGGCACACAGGAAGTGGTCTCACTGGAAGGAATAGAGGCCACCGTCGTAAAGAAGATCCGCACTTGAAACAAGATCGAAGGACAGAGAAGATGACGGTCCTCCGGGGTTAAAGAGACCGGTTCATACCGGGCGAAGAGCTGGAACCCTGAAAATAAACTGGCTATATGCTAGGATGCCACCATGGTTGCAGACAAGACGCTTACAATAGAGTTCGTCGCCAAGACCCTCCTCAAGAGGGGCCTTATATCCAAGGACCAGTATAAAGATATCGCCGTAAAGGGCGAAGCCCAGAAGGCGCGGCTGGAAAAGGCCAAAGGCGTCGCCTATTCCAGAAGGCTTATCCCTGCGCCCGACACCGTCTCTCCTGCGGAGGTCATATCTTCTTTCAATATAGAGATGCCACGTAAGAACGGCAGGATACTGACGGAGGATATCATAACCGAGGCCGTCGCCGATGAGGCAGGGTTTGAGTATAAGAAGCTGGATCCCCTGAAGATGGACTTGGATATAGTAACCTCTTACGTCCCACGTCCCTTCGCCATAAGACACACCGTAGTAGCCATCGATGAGAAGAACGGAGTAGTAACAATGGCCGTCGCCGATCCCTTCAACCTTGAGGCGGTTGAAAGCCTGAAAAGCGCCAGGAAGATGAAGGTAAGGTTGGTCTTAAGTTCAAAGAGCGACATCATGAAGATCGTAAGGGAGTTTTTCGGATTCCGGGCCTCCGTTGTGGCTGCGCAGGCCGAAATCACTCCATCGGTCGACCTGGGCAACCTGGAGCAGTATATGCAGCTCAAGGGACAGAAGGATATAGAGGTCACCGATCAGCACATAGTTACCGCAGTGGAATATCTCCTACATTACGCCTTTGACCAGAGGGCAAGCGATATACATATCGAACCGAAAAGGGAGAAGTCCTTCGTCAGGCTGAGGATAGACGGGGTAATGCATTACATACATACGGTACCAAAGACGGTGCATGCCCCTATTATGTCCAGGATCAAGATGCTGTCAAGGATGAACATCGCCGAAAAGAGAAGGCCCCAAGACGGAAGAATAAAGACAAATTATAAAGGGAAGGAGATAGAATTAAGGGTTTCAACCCTCCCTGTAGCGTTCGGAGAGAAGGTTGTCATCAGGATATTTGATCCGGAGGTACTCCTCCAGGATCTCGACAGGTTAGGTTTCTACCCCCGGGAGCACCAGCTATACAACTCTTTTATAAGGAGGCCGAACGGGATAATCCTGGTTACCGGTCCGACCGGGAGTGGCAAAACCACCACACTATACTCTTCGCTTAAGTTGCTCTCTTCCCCGGAGGTAAACATCATTACTATAGAGGACCCAATAGAGATGGTAATGGAGGAGTTCAATCAGGTGGGCGTACAGCCGGGAATCGGCGTAACCTTTGCCACTGCCCTGAGGACTATCCTCCGGCAGGACCCGGATATCATCATGGTGGGAGAGATACGGGACAGGGAGACAGCCGAGAATGCGGTGCAGGCGGCGCTGACCGGCCATCTGGTGCTCTCCACCCTCCATACGAACGACGCCCCAACCTCGGTAACCAGGCTGCTCGACCTCGGTGTGCCGGCCTTCCTTATTTCGTCCACCATCATAGGGATCATAGCCCAGAGACTGGTCAGAAGGATCTGCAAATTCTGCAAGAAGGAGCGGGCGCTCATGAAAGAGGAGGCCCAACACCTGCAACTCCAGGACAAGCCTTATAGCGTGTACTACGGTGAAGGTTGCGCGGAATGCAGGGGCACCGGTTACAGGGGGCGCACAGGAATATTCGAAATAATGGACTTTACCGACAATATAAGGGCTATAATATCCGATGACGTGGAGCTCTCGATGCTGTATGATACGGCCAGGGCGGACGGCATGCAGAGCTTGAGGCACGCGGCAATAAGGAAGATGCTGGAAGGCGTGACAACGTACGAGGAGGTAGTCGCTGTAACCGGTTAGCTGGTGTCGATATGCAGATCAGGATATACTATGAAGATACCGACTGCGGCGGGGTCGTCTACTATGCCAACTACCTCCGGTATCTTGAACGTGCACGGACGGAGTTCCTGAGGAAGAGAGGAATAGATCTCGCAGCGTTACAAAAGAAAGGGATTAAGTTTTTGGTAAGACATGCCGAAGTGGAATACATAGCGCCGGCGAGGTATAACGACATTATCGAGGTACGTACCGGCCATGAAACGGGCAAGGCATCGATAGGATTTTCACACGAGATATTGCGGAGGGATTGCTTGATCGCAAAGGCATCCTGTTTGCTGGTCTGCGTAGGCCATGATGGAAAACCAAGAAGGGTGCCGGCCTATATCAAGGAAAGACTGGAACAAGAAGTATCGGGAGTACCAACATGATACCGGACATGCGAGCGTGCAACTAAGGACCCTTCTTCAAATGGTGCAATGATGGCAAAATCTTTCATCTTCTACGAATGTATCCCCTTGGTGAAGCTCACCGGGAGGCGGGCCTCCGATATCATAGACTTCCTTGAGATACTTAAACGGATAAGTCAGGAGTCCATCTTCCACCATCTTCATCAGTACTTCTTGAAGCCCTGTGTACACAGTGTATACCACACGAGCGACTTCGCAGTGTGGGTTGCGGAATGGCTCGAAGAGAAGGGGCTGGCCGAAAGGCTCGCAAATATCAATCCATATGCATACACCTCCATAGATGATCTGCGCTGGGAGATAATTCATATAATAGAGGACTATTTAAAAGAGTACCCTCCGCCCAGGCCCGTACTTCCCGGCGGAGAGTTCTTCTTCAACGAAGGCGCGACGATTGTAATACCGAGCGGCTTTGAGGCAAGGGACCTGAAAGGGTTTATCCACTGTCTGGAAAGGGTGAACAGGAGTAGTATATATTTTCACTTTTTCGAGGCCAGATTAAGGCTGGAGAAAGAGGGAGACGACTTTACCGAGTGGCTTAGTACAAGTATGGGGCGTGACGATATATCGGATAAGATAAGGGGACTGGATCCATACATGTTCGATCTCGATGAATTGAGGAGCATAATAATAGAGATACTCAAGGGGAAGCTATAGATGCATCTGGATATGTATAGAAACATCGTTGACGGTGGGGAGTTGAGGGCCATCGAAAGGCTGGCGGCGCACCTCAAGGGGAGGTCTTTCGTGCATGTGAATTCAACCGCCACTGGCGGCGGCGTAGCCGAACTGCTCCAGAGGATGGTTCCCCTCATAAAAGGGCTCGATATAGATATAAAATGGAAGGTGATCGAGGGGAACCATAAATTCTTCGATGTGACAAAGAATATGCATAATACACTCCAGGGTAAGGGACGACCCTTTACAAAGCAGATGTGGGATGTCTATGAAGAGACAAACCGTAAGAACGCCGAGAAACTCGACCTTGAAGGGGACTGCATCTTCATCCACGACCCTCAACCGGCGGCATTGATAGAGTCAAGAAAAGGCGGTGGAATCTGGATATGGAGGTGCCATATAGACATATCCACCCCTGACAGGATATCCTGGTACTTCCTGAAAAAGTTCGTCGATATGTACGACGCCTCTATATTCTCAGTAGCCAGCTTCGCACAACATCTGAAAAACACCCAGTTTATGGTGCCGCCGTCGATAGATCCTTTGAGCGATAAGAATATGGACCTTGAAAAGAGCTACATAGATGGCGTCATGGAAAGGTTCGCGATACCGAGAGACAAGCCCATACTTCTTCAGGTCTCCAGATTCGACCCATGGAAGGACCCGATAGGTGTCATCGAGGCATACAGAATGGTAAAGCGGTACAAGGACTGCCGTCTTATACTCGCCGGAGGCACCGCCGCCGACGACCCCGAAGGGGAAAGGATGCTCGAAAAGGTAAGGACTGCGGCATCAGGCGACCCTGATATCCATATCTTGCTTCTGCCGCCATCGAGCCACAAGGAGATAAATGCACTCCAGAGGGCCGCGGATGTGGTAATACAGAAATCACTGAGGGAAGGGTTCGGCCTTGTCGTGGCCGAAGCGCTTTGGAAGGGCAGACCGGTTATCGGTTCCGCAGTGGG
>WGFD01000355.1 GCA_015492395.1 Deltaproteobacteria bacterium
GAAGGTCTGATTTATTCAGACCTTCCGCGCGGCACAGGGATATGCCGCCATTTTCAATGGCTGTAAGTCATTGAAAATGTGAGAAAAAGAAAAATCGCACTTTTCCTTTTTCGTCTCTGAATAATTCAGGGATGAATTATTCAGAGGTTCCTTAAGATGTCAGCCGGCGCCTGTCTACCGTGGCGCCGGTAGAGGCGGGCATTCCCCGCAACCCGCCGCGGGGAGCTTCAGTGTACGGAGATCAAAAGGCTGAACTTCCCTGTCACGGCAGCCATCACTGGTTCTTATGGAGCGACAGGAATATATATGGGGGTTGTGGGCTACGGCATCTCCTTCCGTCATTAAATCATCGTTGTTTGATACCGGATATTGTATACCTCCCTTGGGGGCAATGGGAGGACTTTTTCAACAACCCCAGTGTCCCTGTATTTTCCTATGCTTCGGAATCTTTTGGATTGGGACCATACCGATTGTCCCCCGGTTGACCGTCCTGCAACATAAAGATAAGGAGCACTATAGCGCCAATGAACGGTACCAGACCGATCAACAGCCACCAACCACTGCGATTAGTATCGTGGAGCCTGCGGACCGACACGGCAATGCCGGGAATCAGCACTGCCAAGCTGTACAGTCCGCTAAGCGCACCCGGCAGGCCGGCAAGGCCTTCGATAAAACCAAGGACGAAAGAGATAATGATATTGAACAGAAAGAACATCCAGTACTCCTTCCGTCGTGCCCGTCCGCTGAATACCGCGTACTTTTTCAATACCTCTATATACCAGTTCATACACTTCTCATTTCCGCCACTTATTGATCCTTATCGGACTATTGCCGTGGTCATACTCCCGACTGGTTATTATCCAACGCGCATAAAGAAGATCCGCTTCCGGGCATCGACATGCTGTTCGAGGTCAAGGATGTTTTCGTTGTCCTTATATACGAATTCGCTCAACGGCGCCGCCGGCATCTCCTTCCCATCGGGACAATGGATCAACAGGATACCCTTTGGCCTATTGTCTCCGGCATTATGATCGAATATTACCTTCGTGGTTACCTTTACTAAAAGTCACCGGACTATCGGATTTGCCAATAACCATGCCGAACGGTATTGACCGCGTCTCTTTTCCATCTCCCTTTTCCCCTTCGCAACAATCTCAAGGTTTCTTCATATATGGTCTTTCGGGGGCCAATGGCGACAACACCAATGATCCCCCTGTCCTTCGCAGTCCTGTCAACCACCCTGAGCTTCCCGACCTTAAAACTTTTCAGTCTCTTAGGTTCATCCCTCAAAACCTTCCCTGACCGAGGGTCAATTGAAGCTCCCCGCAGCAAGCTGCGGGGAATACCTGCCTGCCCGCCTGTCAATCTTGGCGGACAGGTCAATCCTGGCGGACAGGTGCGCCACGGCAGACAAGCGCTAGCCATGCATGTTCAAGTCCCGTATTGCATTGCAAAATAAATATATGGCGGAGGGTGAGGGACTCGAACCCCCATGGGCGCAAACCCGGCGGTTTTCAAGACCGCTGCCTTACCAATTAGGCTAACCCTCCGGAACAGAAGTCAAGAAGCAAAAGAACACACTTATCGTCCAAACAGAAAGGGGTCGTTTCTTGCAACTCCCGGCAGTCTGATACTGGGGACACATCCTCCCCGTGCCATTCCGAGGCTGAAGCCTCCGACCGCAATGCCGAATCCCTATAAGATTTACCACCACCTATCGATAAAAAACAACACACTGGCTCACCCGTCTCTGAGCCTATCCCCTTATCTGACCATTCCCGTAGACGATGAACTTCTGTGTTGTGAGCCCATCGAGGCCCATTGGGCCGAAGGCATGCAGCTTTGTGGTAGATATCCCTATCTCGGCCCCAAGGCCGAGTTGATGGCCGTCGCTGAACCGTGTCGAGGCATTGACCAGAACGGTCGAGGAGCCCACTTCCCTCAGGAATCTCTGTGCATTCGCATAGTCTTTGGTAACAATCGCATCTGTATGGAGAGAGCCGTAACGCGATATGTGATCTATGGCCTGGTCCATGGACTTGACAACCCTGACGGCCAGTATCAGACCGAGGTACTCCGTCGACCAGTCCTCCTCTATAGCCGGCACGGCGGAGGAAAGGAATTTCCGTGTCTCCTCGCACCCCCTGATCTCCACGCCTTCCGTCTCCAGCCGTGCCCCTATCTTCGGGAGAAACTCCGGAGCGACGGATTCATGTACCAGCAGCGTCTCAACGGCGTTGCAGACACCGGGCCGCTGCACCTTGGCATTGAAGACGATCTCTTCCGCCATCTCCATGTCGGTGGATTCATCGACGTAGACATGGCAAACCCCCTTGTAGTGCTTGATCACCGGGATGCGGGAATTGTCCACAACGAACCGGATCAGCCTCTCGCCGCCACGTGGTATTATAAGGTCTATGTACTGATCAAGCTTGAGCATCTCGAGAACGGCATCCCTCTCCATAGTCGGCACCATCTGTACGGCCCCTTCCGGAAGACCCTCCTCCCTGCAAACCTCCTGCAGGACCTTTACGATCGCCAGGTTGGAGTTGATCGCCTCGCTTCCGCCCCTGAGTATCACGGCGTTTCCGGACTTCAGGCAGAGACCCGCAGCATCGGCGGTTACATTCGGCCGCGATTCGTAGATAATACCTATGACCCCCAAAGGTATCCTCACCTTTCCAACCAGCAGGCCATTCGGCCGCCGCCACATCCCTGAGACCTCACCAACGGGATCAGGAAGAGATGCCACATCGATAAGGGCCTCCGACATAGACCTCAAGACCATATCGGTTATCGTCAAGCGGTCTATCATGACATCGGAGAGCCCCTTATTCTTCGCCCGGTCCAGGTCCTTCTTATTGGCCGCCTTGATTGCATCGCCGTCCCCGAGCAATAACCGTTCCGCTACCCTGACAATCGCCCTGTTCTTCACGTCGCTCCCAAGGGTCGCGAGTTTCCTGGCGGCCTCAGCGGCGGACTGTGCGGTCTGGCGGATCTCTTCTTCGTAACTCACAGTATCAAGCCTCCACCTTGCTCTTCAACACTCACCTCGCAACATAGGCCCCAGGTTCCGCAGGGATCTCCACAGCACCTCTTCGCTGTGGGCCTCAATTGTATAAACGATATCTCTCTTGTTATACGCGCTGATTGCGCCGAACAAATCGGAAAAGTTTATACTGCCGTCACCTATGGCCATATGGTCATCGCCCTCACCCGTATTGTCATGGATATGAAACTCGGCGATATGCTCACCTATCTCTCCCAACCACTCCTCCATCGGGATTTCGGAGAAGACATTCCAGTGCCCTATATCGAAACACACCTTGAAGTGCGGTGAATCTATGGCCTCAACAAGCGCCTTTATGGGATGAGGATATCCTTCGAATACATTTTCAACGGCTATGACAGCCCCTATTCTCCTGGCCCTCTCCACGAACTGCGGCCACGTCTTAAGGCTCTGGCCGAGCCATAATTCCTCGTTACCGTCGTACCTCCACCGGTCATAGGTGTGGTGAAGCACTACGTTTCTGGGCATAAGGATGTCGGCGGCATGGAAGAGCTGTACGTATCTGTCCACTGTCACCCCCCTCACCCTCTCATCGACCGCCCCTGGGTTCAGATCCATAAAGGGACCATGAACCGTAACCGCAAGGCCGTGCTCATCCAAACGTCTCTTTACGGCCCTCAAACCGGCCGGGGATATCCCATCCAGACACTCTCCGGTAAAGAGTATCTCCGGGTTCAAGCGGGCCTCAACTATATCATCCAGCCTCTCGATGAGGATAGGATAAGGAATATGCACATGGACATTCTTCATATGTGGAATCTGAGAGTTTAAGACCTGGGGTGTTTTTTTTCAAGTAAAAAAATTGTTCCGAAAATAACGTTCCCATTCCATTTCTTGTTAAAGCGCCGCATCCCGCATAAAATGGTAGAATGGCTGGCTGAAGCTTAAAAAATTTGTTCCTCGTGCTCTGTGGCAACATTCC
>WGFD01000356.1 GCA_015492395.1 Deltaproteobacteria bacterium
CGTTGTGGAGAGGATAAAGACGTTTTTCGAAGGGGGCAAAATATGGACGATCGACCGGCCAGGAAACGCATCCTCGTAACAGGAGGGGCGGGTTTCATAGGTTCCCACCTGTGTGAGAGGCTTATTAAAGACGGGCACGATATCCTCTGTCTAGACAACTTCTTTACGGGAAGGAGAGACAACATCATTCACCTCCTGGACAATCCGCGTTTTGAACTTATAAGACACGACATAATAGAACCCATCCTTCTGGAGGTAGACCAGATATACAATCTGGCCTGCCCGGCCTCACCGGTTCACTACCAGTATAACCCGGCAAAGACGATAAAGACCAACGTAATGGGAACGCTTAATATGCTTGGTCTCGCCAAGAGGGTAAACGCCAGGATCCTTCAGGCATCAACTTCGGAGGTCTATGGCGACCCCAAGATACATCCGCAACGGGAAGGGTACTGGGGCAATGTGAATCCGATCGGCCCGCGCGCATGCTATGATGAAGGCAAACGGTGCGCCGAAACCCTCATGTTCTCGTACCACAAGCAGAACGGTGTCGATATAAGGGTGGTGCGTATCTTCAACACCTATGGGCCGCGCATGCTCGAAAACGATGGGAGGGTCGTCAGCAACTTCATCGTTCAGGCGTTGAGGGGTAATGAGATAACCGTCTACGGAGAAGGCAGCCAGACGCGGTCATTCTGTTATATTGACGATCTGGTAGAAGGGTTGGTAAGGATGATGGGGCAGGATGAGTGTATTGGACCGCTTAATCTTGGTAATCCTGGCGAGTTCACCATCCTGGAGCTGGCACAGAAGGTGCGAGATATGACAGGGAGTAAAGCAAAGGTGGTCTTCAAGCCGCTACCACCCGACGACCCTGTGCAGAGGCAGCCTGATATCTCTTTGGCTATGGAGAGATTGAGCTGGCACCCCACTGTTGAGTTGCAAGAGGGGTTGAAAAAGACCATAGAGTACTTTAAAAAAAGTATTTGAAATCATTGCTGTCCTATTAACATGAGAGAAAAATAGCCTGAACCGGGCCTTTGTGATACAATGCGTTGTGCATACACCATTGAAAACAAAGGAGGTTCAGACTATAGTGTATTGTAGCACAACTATGGCTCAATTGCTTAAAATTTGGTAATTATAAAAGTTCTGGCACAAGATTGCAGAGATTTTGAGTCAACAAGTTGAACAGGCTCTTGTCTCTGTTGTTATAACGAAACTCCATTTCTTTCAAGTAGAGAGGGAACTTTTTCTTGGAGATGCCGTGGAATTTGATCAATCGCTCCTTGGCGTAACTCCAGAAACCCTCAACGCCGTTTATATAGACCTTGCCGTTGGCAAAGAACTTTTTGTGATCGATATTGACATGACGATAACCGTAAAACATGAGCGAGTCGTAACCCGCAAATTTGTCGGTGTAGACGATGCTGCCACGCCGCACCGTCTTGACCGTGAGGTCCAGGAGAGTGCGGGCCTTGACGTCATTGACTGCCTCGACCTTGACGACCCCGTTACGCTCCAATATGCCGAAAACAGGGACTTTACCGGCGGCCCCACGACCGCGCTTGCCCTTGCGTCTGCCCCCGAAGTAGCTCTCGTCCATCTCGACCACTCCGCCGAGGAGTTCGGAGCCGTCGGAGGCGTTGGCAATGATGGCGGTACGTATCACGTTGACGGCCTTGAGGACCGTAGGGTAACTGAGTCCTGGCTGCTGGGCGATCTTCCTGGCCGAGAGCTCAAGCTCGAAGAGCTTTATTATCCAGAGCCGGTTCTTGCACGAGATTCTAAACTTGTCGATCACCTCCCGGTGAACTCGTGGAAGGTGTAAGCGCACCTCTTGCACCTGAACTTTTTACCGGCGATCCGGTAGACTTTATAGCTCCTGCACCTTGTGCAAAAACGATGGCTGTTTTTCCAACACAACTTTGCCAGAAAGAGTCTGGCGGAATTCTCAGTCTTTATAAGGGCTTCGAACGATTTTAGATCCATGACACCATTCTAATCTGGTGTCAGATCTTTTACAATTACCTAAGTTAATGGGACAGCAGTGATGTCTGAGGTTTGTTAAAATCGTCATAATATTTCTCATAGTCATGGATGTGTTCACTTCGCTCCTTGTAATTGAACCGGTATTTAGAGTCGACCGAAACTTTATGAGGGCTTTTACGGTGGAGATGGCATCGACAGCACACATTCTCATAGTCGTATCTCGCTCCCCACTGCTCTATCTTTTTCCTCGAGAACTTCCCGCCGCGCTGCTTCATGACGACCCTGACCTGATTCCCACCCCTCACAGTATGGCACATCTCGCAACCAACCTGCTCCATATTAGGTTCCCATCGATTGATAATAGTCTCCCCGGGGACGAAACCGCCCTTCTGTCCATAACCGGTAGTATGGCACCTCAGACAATTCGGGTCTTCGGTATAGTCTTTGTTAGGGTTAAGCCTTGCCTTTCTCTTGGCGGCCGCCCTTACATCCGGCCTCAATAGTTCATAGGTCTTCGCATGGGGGGGTATCCTTCCACGCCTTATACCATGGATCATGGCACCTGCCGTTACAGGCTATGGTCCCCATATATCCCGGTTTCTCCGGCATTCTGACCTTGGATCGGGCCTCGGCATACCGGCTCCAGGCCGCCACACCGACAGAATGGTTATCGCAAATATCAACAAACGGCAACCCGACACTCTGGAATATCTTTTCATGCTATCTCTTGCAGACATGTCCATCTATCCTCTTAAACCTTCCCCATCTTCTTCTATATCTACTCTCGGATTACCTTGACGTCCGGAAACAACCGTAAAAACGCGATCACGGAGAGGAACGCCGCTGACAGCCCGCCGAATACCAGCGATAAGTTGGTCCATGTAGCGATGATCCATTCGCTACCATCCGAAAGTACCGGCAGGATCATCAGGTACCTGTCAATCCATATGCCGACACAGATAAGGATAGCAATAACTGTCATAGCCGACGTACAGTTCTTTACACGTCTCTGTATCAGGCCAAGAAACGGTATTACCAGAAGGGTTACGACCATGACATAGAAGAGCGCTGCGTAATTGCCCTGCATCTTTTTAAGTAGCGGCCCTGTAAGGACGGGGATATCGCCGTACCACAATACAAAGTACTGGGACCACCACATATACGTCCACAGAAGGGAATATCCCAGAAGGAGTTTGCCCATCAAACCGATATGTTTCCCACTGCCGGCTGCCGTCCTAACCTTATTCCATTTAAAAAACACGTAAGCCATGAACAGAAATGCGGTGCCTCCA
>WGFD01000357.1 GCA_015492395.1 Deltaproteobacteria bacterium
CGAATGTGTTATTTTTTTCATGGAAAAGGTGAGTCTCCTTTTTGGGTTTTCTTGCTGGTTAACCTGTTGGAGATTCTACCTTTTCCGACTTTACACTGCAATATGTTTACAATCGCTTGCAGGATTTAGTTTATAAGAGAAATGATCAGCAGTGCATTAATCCAGTGCAGTAGCCGTGTCGGCCAGTCCCACACCTTAACGGCTACTACATTGCTATCAACTCCGTTATCGGCGCCTTCATCCTTTATCGTAATACTCTTCATCATAAGGCTATCCATTTGTAGTATCTCCCTTTCATCTTTTAGGCATGGTACGCGGTCCATTCAGAGGCCGCGTACCACGTAAAGCATCTTCCATCAATCGTCATCCTCTTCACACGATTCGGTTTTCACCTTCATCACCTCGCCGCTCTCTGCGTCGATGTAGACCCCCGCCAGTTCACTGACTTCGGTACGTATCCTTACCGCGTACCTCCCATTCTCGTACTCCATCTTCAGCACCTCTCCAGGCACTTCGCCAAGCGCGATCCCTTCCGCCTCTTTAGGGGAGATCGATCCTTTAGTTCCACTGGCATACGAACCATACGGAACGACAAACATAACCGCTCCAACGATAAGCATGGTGAGGATTAACGACTTCTTCATCTCTTCCACCTCCTCTTTTACCGTACCATCCCATTGGTTCCGGTGTTGTTCCTGTCCGGTACGACCATGGTCTCCATATCGGACATTCATTATGGATCCATTATAAGAAAAGAAATATTAAAGGAAGATTAGAGATTGAAGACGGGTTCACATTGAAGCTTCCCTGCGAGATGAAGTGAAGCTTTAATTATGTTATAGTCAGTTTGGATTCTAGCGCTGGCCTAAAGATAAAGTTGACTCCTATTTAAAGCCCATTGCAGCAAGCTGCGATGAACGCCTGTCTGCCCGCATGCATGCCTGTCAATCTTGGCAGACAAGTCAATCCCGGCGGACGGATGCCGGCGCCAAGGCAGACAGGCGCTCGCTATACATCTTCGACCTCTATGCGGAAGATAATACATATCGATATGGACGCCTTCTATGCCTCCGTCGAACAAAGAGACAGGCCGGAGTTGAAGGGAAAGCCCGTGGTAGTCGGTGGTCTTCCGGACAGCCGGGGTGTAGTTGCCGCCTGTTCGTACGAGGCAAGGCGATACGGTATTCACTCCGCCATGCCCTCCTCCAGGGCCCATAAGCTCTGTCCTCATGCGGTCTTCCTGACACCGCGCTTCGACGCATACCGGGCTGTATCTATGGAGATCAGAGAGATATTTCTGGAGTATACAGATCTCATGGAACCCCTCTCACTTGACGAGGCATTTCTCGATGTCACCATAAATAAGAAGGTGATGCCCCTTGCCACTCGGATCGCCAGGGAGATCCGGGATAAGATCCGCCTCCGGACCGGGGGACTGACGGCATCGGCCGGAGTCTCCTTCAATAAGTTTCTCGCCAAGGCTGCATCCGACTATCGCAAACCCAATGGCATGACCGTTATTACGCCAGACAAGGCCGGCCCCTTTATTGACAGCTTACCGGTGGGTAAGTTTTTCGGCGTCGGTAGAGTTACGGAGAAGAGGATGCAGCAACTCGGCATTATGAAGGGCAAGGATCTGAAAATGATGAGCAGGGAGCGCCTGGTCTCCCTCTTCGGCAAGGCCGGAAACTACTTCTACCAGATTGCCCACGAAAAAGATGAGAGGCCTGTCACCCCGGAGTGGGTGAGAAAATCTGTCGGCAAAGAGACTACACTCCAGGAGGATATAGTCGACATGGAGATTATGCGCGGCATACTCGCGGGGATCGCCGAAAGGATCGAGATCATCCTGAGAAAGATGAAACTGCAGGGGAAAAGGGTGACCCTCAAGGTGAAGTTCTCCGACTTTCAGCAGGTCACGCGGAGCACCACGCTGGCAGAACCCCTGGTCGGGAGTATCCGGATCATGCACCACGTTATGCGGCTGCTCGACTCTACAGAAGCCGGAAAGAAGAAGGTCCGCCTACTGGGGATCACTATCTCAAACTTTACGGATGGGGACTATGGACCGGGCAGCCCGGTTCAGCTCTCACTCCCCCTTGAAGGCGGCGCCTCCCAAAGTGGATAGCGGCATCAGTATCCTTTGTTAGCGAGCGGTTCGTTCATGCTGCCCTGCCTGTACCCCTCTATGTCCAACGTCACATACGTGAAGCCGGCCTTCTTGAAGCCCTTCACTATCTCTTTTCTCTTCGCCTCATCCATGAATGCCGGCAACTCTCCGGTATCAACCTCTATCCTGGCCACATCACCGTGGTACCTGACTCTGAACTGCCTGAAGCCCATATCCCAGAGTATCTCCTCACAGGCCGCCACCCGGTCAAGCCTACCCTGTGTTATCCTGGTCCCATAGGGAAATCTTGATGAGAGGCAGGCCAGCGCCGGCTTATCCCACGTCTCAAGACCCATTTCACGGCTGAGAACTCTTATCTCCTGCTTTGTGAGGCCGGCTTCCACGAGAGGACTCCTTACGGACAACTCCCTCGCCGCGTCCCTGCCGGGCCTGTAATCATGGAGATCATCGGTATTGCTGCCGTCGGCCACGACGGATAGCCCGAGTTCTTCCGCCTTCCTGCTACATATCTCGAAGAGTTCGCCTTTACAGTAGTAGCACCTTCTATTCGTATTCTCCGAGAAGTTAGGGATGAGCAGTTCGTTAGACTCCATAACGATGTGCCTTACACCGAACCTCCCGGCCAAGATCTCGGCCTCTCTCAACTCCCTCTCGGGATAGGTCGGTGATGCGGCAGTTACGGCAACGACCTTGTCTCCGAGGACCCTTGCCCCAACGGCCAGCAGGAATGTAGAGTCTACACCACCTGAGAATGCTACAAGCATGGAGCCAATCCCTTTCAGGATATCCTCGAGCCTCCTGAGCTTTTCCGTCGCAGTCTCACCGCCCATAGCCGGACCGGCGCGATGACCGTGAGGCGCCCCCATGGTTCGAGCGGAAGGTTCCCCCGTAACAATTCCGGAACTCATATCCTCATACCCTCCAACAGTCCCTCTTCTATTGGGGAGTCAACGGCAAAG
>WGFD01000358.1 GCA_015492395.1 Deltaproteobacteria bacterium
AAACCGGACATTTCATTTGTCATAAAACCGGACATTTCTATTTGTTGACAACATTGAATTGTGTTACAGACATGCGGAAAATATACAGATATTTCCTCGGCGGTACTCTGCATGACGTTGAATATGCATTACGAACGCATTCCTCGCTGCCTCACACCACCTCATCTGGTACACACAGTAGCTAGAATAGTAGATATAATCTTTCTATTGTAGTTAATGTGTGGGAAATATCGCGTAGGTGCATATTTCAGGTGATGGTAAATAACGTGATTGACAACTTCAATGGCTTCCTGTATCTTATAGCTCCTAAAATGAGGATCCGGACCTGAAAGAACATAAGTTATTTAATTGATAAGGAGGTATACTAATGGGTAATAATATCGTTAGAAAGATACTGGAGGAGCACTTGGTTTCGGGTGAGCTTGTTCCGGGCAAGGAGATTGCCATCAGGATCGACCAAACCCTTACCCAGGATGCTACAGGTACCATGGCGTATCTTCAATTTGAGGCAATGGGCGTTCCGAGGGTGAAGACGAAGCTCTCTGTCAGTTATGTTGATCACAATACATTGCAGTACGGTGGCTTCGAGAATGCGGATGACCACAGGTTCTTACAGACCGTGGCATCGAAGTACGGGATATACTTTTCAAAACCGGGAAACGGTATATGCCACCAGGTACACCTGGAGAGGTTCGGCGTTCCGGGACAGACACTTCTTGGATCGGACAGCCATACGCCGACTTGCGGTGGTCTCGGTATGCTGGCCATCGGCGCAGGTGGGCTTGATGTTGCGGTTGCTATGGGAGGTGGCGCGTTCAACCTCAACACCCCCAAGGTAGTACTCGTAAAGCTCAATGGCAAACTCCAACCCTGGGTTTCGGCGAAGGATGTGATCCTCGAACTACTGCGCAGGATGACCGTGAAGGGTGGTGTCGGCAAGGTCATAGAGTATGGTGGTGATGGCGTGAAGACCCTGTCGGTTCCGGAGAGGGCCACTATCACAAACATGGGGGCGGAACTGGGAGCGACGACGTCGGTATTCCCCAGTGATGAGGTGACAGAGGAGTTCCTCATGGCGCAGAGGCGCGAAAAAGACTTCGTGCCCATCTCGCCTGATCCGGACGCACAGTACGATGAGGTCATTGAGATCGATCTTGACTCTTTAGAGCCTATGATTGCCCAGCCGCACAGCCCGGACAATGTCTGCAAGGTTTCCGAGATAGAGGGGCTTCACGTGGATCAGGTATGTATAGGCAGTTGCACGAACTCTTCCTATAAGGACCTGATGACTGTAGCCCGGATATTCAAGGAGGGCGGCCACAAGGTGAACCGTGATGTCAATATGACTATATCTCCCGGCAGCAGGCAGGTTCTTGATATGATAGCCCACAACAGCGGTCTGGCCGGCCTTATAGAGGCCGGTGCCAGGATCCTCGAGAATACCTGCGGACCCTGCATAGGCAGCGGGCAGTCGCCTACATCCAACGGCGTTTCACTCAGGACATTTAACAGGAACTTCGAAGGTAGGAGTGGAACAAAGAGCGCGAATGTATACCTCTGTAGTCCTGAGGTGGCTGCATCGGCCGCCGTATTCGGTGCCGTGACCGATCCTCGGAAGCTTGGCGACTATCCTTGTGTGGAGATGCCGCACGAGTTCATGGTGGACGACTCAATGATAGTCCCACCTTCGGAAGAGCCGGAAAAGGTGGAGGTGTTTCGGGGACCGAACATCCAGCCACTTCCAGTATCCGGTGAGTTACAGCCGGTTGTTAAGGGTGCGGTCCTGCTGAAGTTGGGAGACAATGTAACAACGGACCACATAACACCTGCTGGCACTTGGCTTAAGTACCGGTCTAACGTACCGAAGTATGCCGAGTCCGTCTTTTCGGCTATCGATGCCGACTTCCACAAGAAGGCAAAAGCTACAGGAGGTGGATTCGTGGTCGGTGGAGAGAACTATGGACAGGGATCTTCCCGTGAACATGCCGCGCTTTGCCCCATGTATCTGGGAATCAAGGGTGTTGTCGCCAAGAGCTTCGCCAGGATACATAAGGACAACCTCGTCAACTTCGGTATATTGCCGCTTACCTTCGCTGATACTGCGGACTATGACTCTATTGAAGAGGGCGATAATCTGGAGATAGACAATCTTGTGGATCAGATAAAGTCTGGCGAGACCATAACCGTTAAAAATATAGCAAAGGGTAAGGAGATAACCCTGAAGCACGGCCTGAGCGACAGACAGGTAGAGATCATCCTTGCCGGTGGTAAGCTCAACTATACAAAGAAGGCCGCGCTGTAGCGTGTAGGGGTTGAGGTTCCGATGCTGCGGAAGTGCGGAAGCTTGCATGTCGGAAGGGTCCGAGGTACGGGAGGTCCGTAGTGAAGAGAGCTTACGTGGAGACCGTCTTTGTGGTCCTTGTAGCTTTCTTTGCAGGCTGCGCGCCCAAGGGAAGGATGTTTCGCGGTGATCTGCAACACACCGGCACCTATGGTATTGTGGGGGTGGAGCAGGTTGAAGGTCTCAAGTGGAGGTTCAGGACCGGAGGCTGGGTAAGGTCGTCGCCGGCTGTTTATGGTGATGCCGTCTACTTCGGCAGTGACGACGGTTCCCTTTATGCGGTGGATGTCAAGACAGGCAGGGCCGGATGGATATTCAGAGCCGGAGGCTGGGTAAGGACATCACCGGCTATTAACGGCAGGAGTCTCTACTTTGGAGGAGAAGGAGGTTTCCTCTACTCGAAGGATATAAAGACAGGTCATGAAAAGTGGAGATTCAAGACAGGAGGTAAGGTACGATCATCGCCTGCTGTAAGTGGTGGAGTA
Organism: Deltaproteobacteria bacterium; assembly: GCA_015492395.1. GTDB lineage: Bacteria > Desulfobacterota > GWC2-55-46 > S146-70 > S146-70 > S146-70. The sequence continues at coordinate 2,827 of WGFD01000358.1, forward strand.
GTCTATTTCGGCAGTGAAGATGGAAGGCTATATGCTGTCGACATTGCGACTGGGAAGGCGAGATGGAGCTTCGGTACGGACTATTGGATAGATTCATCACCGGCTATAAGTGGCGGAGTCGTTTACTTCGGGAACGGAGGCGGTGAATTCTTTGCGCTATATGCCACCACAGGTAATGAGAAGTGGAGATTCAAAGGTGGCAATGGGTGGATAAAGTCATCGCCCGCTGTAAGCGGCGGAGTGGTCTACTTCGGCAGTGGGAAAGGCTACTTCTATGCGCTGGATAAGGATTCGGGCAGGGAGCTTTGGAGATTTAAGATATCGGAAGGGTGGATAGACTCATCTCCCGCCGTCAGTGGGGGTGTCGTATACTTCGGCGGTGGAGATGGTCATCTCTTTGCCCTTGACTCTATGACCGGCAGGGAGCTTTGGCGCTTTAAGACAGGTGGCTGGATAGATTCATCACCTGCCGTGAGTGGTGGTTTGGTCTACTTCGGCAGCGGAGACGGTTATCTCTATGCGGTGGATGCGAAGGCGGGAAAGGAGAGGTGGAGGTTCAAGACGGAGGGCTGGATAAGATCGTCGCCGGCTGTTGTCAACGGTGTCATATACTTCGGCAGTGACGACGGTCACCTCTATGCCCTTGAGTAAAGGGCCGCTTTTACCACTCTATCCAGGCTGGTATGGATGGATAGTACAACCCCTTCCTGATCTCTCTTATTTCACCTCCCAGCTTAAGGATATCGGCATAGGTCTCCAGCTGACCACTGTACCTCTCCTTTTCCTCTTCGAGGAAGCCGTCCAGCGGACCGCCTTCGTAACCGGATGTCTTGTAGTCTATGATCCAGCGGACCTTTCCCTCTACGAACGTCCTGTCTATTACTACATGGACGATCTTGTTGTCGATGACTGCGGTCAACGGCAACTCCGCGGATCCGGCCGTGTGATCGCCCAGTATCCAACGGCCGCGCTTGTCCTCCAGCGCACCACACAGTATCCCTATACCCCTTTCGGCGGCTATGTCTGCCTCCGTCCGTTTCAGTCCGAGCTGGCGGAGTGCCGCGGAGATGTGTTCTTTCTCATTCCTTATCCTCACAACTCCCCACTTTTCAATACCCTCCTTTGCTATTCTGCAGAGATACCTGTGGATGACCGTGCCGAGGTGCCTTGTTGCTTCACCGGCCATGTCGAATACTGGCCGCGGAGCCGTGGACGCTATGGCCGCCGGTTCAATCTTGAGCGTGATCCCTTTGGCGGGTTCCGGTGGTGTCCATGCTGCGTGGAGTCTCTTTAGTTGCAATACGGAAGGTCTCCGGTTCTCCTGACCCTCATCGGGAGGAAGTGGCCGATTCGCTATCATGGGAGAGTCAGGTGTTATACTGGTCATCAACGTGGCGAGAAGAGACCTTGGCTCCACTTTCAAGTGGGAATTTTCTCCCTTTCCTGTAGTGTGGCCGAACAGGTAGAGGGCCCTCTTGGCCCTCGTCGCTGCAACGTATAGGAGTCTGGTCTGTTCCAGCCGCTCCTTCTCCATGAGGATCCCGTTTATATAGTTATAAATTTGGCTGCCGTCACCGCCTACCTTCCTTTCGATGGGGGCAAGCAGGAGGTTGTCTCCCCTCTCAATCCAGATGAGGGGTCTCTTACCGGTCGGCCGTGCCCTCTTTCCCAGCCCCGGCAGTATTACGTGATCGAACTCAAGCCCCTTGGCTTTATGTATGGTCATGATTTCGACGCGTGATGTCTCATCATCCTTATGTGTAGCGTAGAGTCCGTCCAGGTTGCCCAGAAGATCTTCTGTGGATGTTATATCACCGCCGCTGCATACACCGTCCACCATCTTGAAGAAGAGGCCGGCCTCCTCAAGGGAGTCACTGGAGACGCATGCAGGTCCGCCAAGTGATATCCACAGGCCTTCTAGCACCTCTACTAAGGGCCTTCTTCCCCTTTTGTCTAGGGCTTGCCTTATTTGTACAAGCAGCGATTGTAACCGCACCTTACCGTCTTCGGAGAGGGAGTAGATCCTGTCAGCATCATTCATTAACACCCAAACGCTTTTCTCACTTTCTCCTACACACAGGGTAAGTATGTCCTGAAGGGCCATGCCGCACCATGGACCCCTCAGGAGAGCGAGCCATGCGATCCTGTCATAGGGGTGTATCAAGATCCTCAAGAGGGTCAACAGATCCTGTATCACGGGACGGCTGGTGAGTGGATCTATTTCCTGGGTCTTGAAGCTGATTTCCCTTTTCTTGAATTCCACTATAATTGCATTCAGATGTGGACGGGAACGAACCAGTATCGCTACGGTCTCACCGGGGTCTATGGTCTTTACTATGTCGGCTATCTCCATGGCCTCTATATCATCGTTGCGGCCGGGGAATATACGGGTCTCGACCTTGAGATCTTCCAGGGGTGGATGTACGGCTACCAGCGGTTCGTACCTGATAGATCCTGTGAAGGCGTCTTCGATGCATGGGAAGGCGCTCCGAAATGAGTCGTTTACCCAGTCTACCACATTGGCCTGCGACCTGAAGTTGGCACTGAGGGTCAAAAGATCGAGGGAGACGGCACCTAGTGACCCTTTCTTGGCGTCGAGAAAGAGGCCTACCTCAGAGTCTCTGAACAGATATACGGACTGCATGGGATCGCCCACCAGAAAGAGTGTCCTGCCGTCTCCATCTTCCCATCCCCTCGTCAGGGACTTCAGCAGTTCAAGCTGGTTCCTGGATGTATCCTGGTATTCATCAACGAGGATGTGTTCTATCCTCAGGTCCATGGCAAGCATGAGATCGGTGGGGGTTTCATCGCTGCCGAGCGCCTCGAGTGCTCCTCCTGCTATGGCCTGAAAGTCCGCGACCCCCATCTCATCAAAGACCCTCATGAGTTGCCTGTCGGTGGTAAGAAGTGTATGGATAAGAGCGTTGAGTGTCTCAAGCTCTTCCGCGTCGTAGACTGGATCGGGAAGTTGTCCTATCCTGATAAGTCCCTCAAGGACGGCCCTGTTTTCGGATAGGGACTCGATAATATTCTGAAGTGTCCTCTTCTGCTCTGCCGTTTCTTTCCCTCTGTCCGGCGGAAAGCCGATGGGCCTGTTCAGCCCCCTTGCGCTGCGCCATGAACCTCCTTTGGTAACGAGTAGCTCACTTAAACCCCGCCAGTATGGCAGATCGGCTACCGATGTGCCTGGGGGTGATGTGAGGTCTGATAGTGGCGTTATGGCGCCTTCCTTACCCTCTTTCAGCAGATTGCACCCGGCGTATCTGGCCGGCCCTGTCAGACGTTCCAACAGTGGAGCAGGGAAGATCTCTCTTGTCTTTTTTAGAGCCTCTTCTATGGCGTCCCTGAGGGAAGACTCCAGGATGGCCCTCAATATGTCCATATCAGGGTTAAATTCTATATGCCTTAACCACTGATCCCTCTTTTCAAGCATACCCATCAAGCTTCTTCCAAGTGCCATGACCGAGTTGTCGAAGTGCTTGAGCATAGTGCGTATATGTTTTCCGGCACCGCCGTCGTCTTCGACCATGGCGATCGTGCGCCTAACCGCCTCCCTGTAGAGCCCTGTCGGCGCGTTACTTATCTCAGGCTGCCTGCCGAGGCTTGAAAGGAGTGGCATATGACTTACGATGGATGTGCAGAGAGAGTCTATGGTCTGTATCTTCAGGCGTCCCGGGTTCTCCAACAGATTCCAGCCGTGGAGCGAATCTCTTTGAAGGACCTTTTTCGCAAGCTCCTGCCGCCTAATGTCATGTGGTTCATTGGATGCTTCTTTTCTCCTCACGCTCTCGAGCGCCTCCATGACACGGCTTCTCATCTCTCCTGCCGCCTTCCTCGTGAATGTAATGGCCACGACCTGCTCCGGCCTTTTCACGCCTGCGAGCAGAACGAGATATCTCTGCATCAGGAGTTCGGTCTTGCCTGAGCCGGCTGGGGCCTGGACTATGAATGACCTTGTCGGATCCAGGGCCTTTTCTCTCTCGCCGGCGTCTGGTATGGTTGGAAGGTTGGAACCCATAGCGTATGACTCCTTCCATTTATAATGCTAAGGAATGTCTGACTTTATTCAAACATTCCGCGACACATGGATGTGCCGCCGTGGTTTCTTGGGATGTGCATGAAGTGTGGTTTGATGCCCCGGCAGCATAGTAAGGGAATAGGCATGTCTGTGTCTCTTTCCATGTACAATTCCGCTTAAAACCTATCGTTACGTACTTCGGTACGTACTGAAGTTCCATACACATCTTCCGAATACTAATTGTAGTAACTAAATCCTGCAAGCGATTGTAAACATATTGCAGTGTAAAGTCGGAAAAGGTAGAATCTCCAACAGGTTAACCAGCAAGAAAACCCAAAAAGGAGACTCACCTTTTCCATGAAAAAAATAACACATTCG
>WGFD01000359.1 GCA_015492395.1 Deltaproteobacteria bacterium
CTCTTATACCATCCGCGCGCTTGAAGTCTTTGAGTCTCCTTGCTTCCGCTCTCTCTTCCATGAGACCCTGAATATATGACAGTTTCAGCCCTGAAGATGCAAGAAACCGTTTCTTTCTGTCTTTCAGATATTCGGCCGGTGGCGTAATGAAGATTCCCAACACCTCCTTAATATCTTCAAGATTGGTTCTTATGCCGGCAAGCACCCTGGGTGCCGTGTTCGACTTCAAGGCTGTTCGGTCGTCCAAAAACCTGTTCACACTCCTTAGAAGGTCGAAGACATACCCTATAGTCTTGGCGGTATTGAAGTCGTCGTCCATAGCACGTATAAAGTCACCGAGTATCCCTGATGACTTGGAATGAACTTCCTGTTCAATGCCATTAAGGGATCCTTCGTCAATCCCCTTATCCACCTGCTTTGCGGCGGCAATAAATTTATCGATACGTTCAAGTGTCAGATAGGCCCTGTTCAGTCCTGATTCCATGTCCTTCAGATTCTTCTCACTGTAATCTATAGGATTCCTGTAGTGGCTGGAAAGAAATAAGAGGCGAATGACTTCCGGGTGAAAGATCCTCAGGGCGTCCCTTATAAGGATGATATTCCCGAGGGATTTGCTCATTTTCTCCTGCTCTATATTCACGAAACCGTTGTGCAGCCAGTACCTCACGAATGGCTTTCCTGTTGCCGCTTCTGATTGTGCAACTTCGTTCTCGTGGTGTGGGAATATGAGGTCTTTTCCACCACCGTGTATGTCTATCGTATCGCCTAGAAACTTTTTACTCATAGCAGAGCATTCTATGTGCCAGCCCGGCCGGCCGTTTCCCCACGGACTTTTCCATGAAGGTTCCCCTGACCTGGAGGCCTTCCATAATGCGAAGTCCAGGGGGTCCTCTTTCCTGATGTCCACATCCACTCTGGCCCCGGCTTCGAGCTCTTCTATATTCTTCCCGGAGAGCTTTCCGTAATCGTTGAAACTCCTAACCCGGAAGTACACGTCACTATTGCAGGCCCCTTTGTGGTCTTCATATTCAATGACATAGGCGTGTCCTTTATCTATTAGTATTTTGATTAATTCCACGATTTCCTTTATTGTCTCTGTAGCCTTCGGTCTGTAGTCCGGTAATGTTATGCCTAATGCCGACATATCATCATCGAAGTGCTTTATATATCTCTCTGCGACAGCCTTGGAAGAGAGTCCCTCCTCCCGCGCTCTGTTTATGATCTTGTCATCGACGTCTGTATAGTTCCTGACATACTTGACGTTAAAGCCCTTGTATTTGAGATAACGATATATGACGTCAAAGGCGACGGCACTCCTTGCGTGGCCTATATGACTCATGTCGTAAACGGTGGGACCACAGACATACATTCCTACTTCCCCTTCTTTAAGAGGTAAGAATTCCATCTTGCGACGTGCAAGCGAGTTGTATACAAGTAACATCGACTGACCTTTTGTAGGTTGTTTTATGGTTGACATGCCCTCCGATTATAGTATCATTTGACGGTAATTGCCAGGCTAAACTATTTTGTTCCGGACTCATTACTATGAACTATGAGGAGGATCTTGCATATGAGTGCGTTGCGTCTCGATGTACCGCTCTCACCTTGGTCACGCCGTCGTGTGCTTCGTTCCAATGTTCCGTATACGCGTCTATTGATGAGCGCCTATAAAACACGAAGTGCAGTCTTGGACAGACCGGATGATATAGGCTAATGTTAATCTGGTGTCGGTCGACAGCGAAATATCGAAAGTAAGTATTAAATGAATGGAGGGGAAAGATGAAGCCGAGGGAGATAAAAGACAGAGTCCTGTGGGTTGGTGCGGTGGACTGGGACAGAAGGCTCTTCGATGCCCTGATACCACTGCCGGATGGAACGAGTTATAACGCCTACTTGATAGAGGGAAGCGAGAAGACGGTGTTGGTGGATACAGTGGATCCTGGTATGGCCGGTACACTGATGGCGCACCTGTCCGATGTCGATAATATCGACTTCGTTGTCTCACACCACTCCGAGCAGGACCACTCCGGCACCATACCGGCTGTCCTTGATAGATACAAGGATGCAAAGGTAATCACGAGCCCAAAAGGCAAGGGGTTGCTTGTAGAGCATCTCCATATCCCTGGTGAACGCATCATTACGGTTGCCGATGAGGAGCCGCTCTCACTTGGTGGCAAGACGCTCGAGTTCTTGCATACCCCATGGGTTCATTGGCCCGAGACTATGATCACATACCTGCGTGAGGATAAGATCCTCTTCAGTTGCGATCTCTTCGGTTCACATCTTGCCGCTTCCGGTCTTTATGCTGATGAAGATTGGAGGGTCTGTGAGGCTGCCAAGAGGTACTATGCGGAGGTCATGATGCCGTTCAGGAGTACAATAAAGAAACATCTTGACAGGTTTGACTCATACGATATTGATATTATTGCTCCCAGCCATGGTCCTATTTATAAAGACCCCGGGTGTATAATCAGATCACACAAAGAGTGGGTTTCTGATTATCTTGCAAATACGGTTGTAATCCCTTATGTGTCAATGCACGGCAGTACGGAACTTATGGTGGACCATCTTACGGAGATACTTTCGGAAGCGGGTGTGAGGGTGGAGAGGTTCAACCTTACAGTTGCTGATACCGGCAAGATGGCGATGGCCACTGTGGATGCCGCGACTATTGTGATGGGGTCTCCGACTGTGCTTGCGGGCGCGCATCCTCTGGTAGTGTCAGCAGCTTTTATGGTGAATGCCTTGCGACCAAAACTCAAGTTTGCATCCATCATAGGTTCCTGCGGCTGGGGTGGCAAGATGGTAGATCAGTTGTCGGGGACACTATCCGGATTGAAGGTGGATATGCTGGATCCTGTAATCATACAGGGTAAGCCTAAGGTGAAAGATTATGAGAACCTTGACAGGTTAGCCTCTGAGATTATAACAAGGCATGGTGAAAATAACATCTTTTAAGGAGGTGACTGCAGTGAAAAAGTATATATGCGTGGTGTGCGATTATGTCTATGACCCCGAAAAGGGCGACCCCGATAACGGTGTAGCGCCCGGTACGGCCTTCGCCGATATCCCCGATGACTGGGTATGTCCGGTATGTGGTGCAGATAAAGAGCAGTTCGAACCGGTTGACTAGGCGATTGGATAGGTGCCTTCTTGGTCCTTTTTTTACTATGCTATGATGTTGCAAAAGCTCAAGTTTTTTTTAGTGGTTCCGATAAAGGTATAAATAGCATAACTTGTCATATTGGTAGGCCTATGGTATGTTGATGTGCTGGTTGTGCTATATTGAATCGGTATCTTGGTTTGTGCCCATGGTTAAAATCAAAGAGGAGGTAAGTTCGATGGTGACAAAGAAGGGCCCTAAGAAGACCGCTGTAAAGGCTGTTAAGAAGACGGTTAAGAAGGCTGTCAAGACCGCAACCAAGAAAGAAGCCGCAGCTGCAAAGGCCGTGAGGAAGACCGTCAAGAAGGCTGTCAAGAAGACCGCCGGGAAGAAGGCGACGGCTGTGAAGGCCGTTAAGAAGACGGTTAAGAAGGCTGTCAAGACCGCAGCTAAGAAAGAAGCCGCGGCTGCAAAGGCCGTAAAGAAAGCGGTCAAGGGCGTGGCAAAGAAGAAGGTGAAGAAGAGCCCTACGAAGAAGGTTGCTGCCAAGAAGGCAACTGTGAAGAAGGGTGTGAATAGGGC